>JALEPE010000001.1 GCA_022766795.1 Helicobacter sp. | reverse complement strand
AAAAGAGCTAAAGAAGTTAAATAAACTAATCGCAGCAAATGCGCAGCATAGCTTTGGGATAGGATTCCACTCCCAAAGCAGAATTATCAACTTTTTAAACACCCCTTAAGAACATAAAATTTTCCAATAAAGTTTCGTGGTTCGCAATGACAGAGAAATATGCTTTAAAGGCAAAATTGCATTAATAAGATTGCTTCGGCTAACGCCTTGTAATGACGCGGCGGTAGAATCATCAGTATGCTTAATGATAGATTGCCACGATTCCGCTAACACAGAATCTTATAATGATAAAAAACCAAACTACTGCGCGATGTGCATTGCGTTTCTTGCTCCGTTCATTCCTCGCAATGATGCGGTGGTTGGCTTTATGCCCTTAAGAGATTCCATATTGGAAGCAAAAAATCTAAAATTTTAAATACCCATTAGGAAAATATGCTAAAATTACAAAATTTTTTATTTTTAAAGGAGATTTTTTGGACACCGAGTCGTTTCTCTTGTCTATTTTTGCATTATTTTTAGTGATGCTAAATGGTTTCTTTGTGCTTTCTGAATTTGCAATCGTTAAAATCCGCCGTTCTCGCCTAGAGGAGTTAGTTAAACGCGAAGTGCCAAGTGCGCAACTAGCACTTAAAATCACAGGTAAGTTGGATTCTTATCTCTCTGCTACGCAGCTTGGCATTACGCTTTCCTCTTTGGGGTTGGGTTGGGTTGGCGAACCTGCGATTGCGCGTCTGCTTGAAAAGCCCTTTAAATACTTTATAGGCGAGAATCCTGTGCTTTTGCATTCTGTGAGTTTTGTGGTTGCGTTTAGTTTTATTACACTTTTGCATGTGGTGGCAGGGGAGTTGATTCCAAAATCTGTGGCAATCGCTAAAGCTGAAAAGGCGGTGTTGTTTGTTGCGAAGCCTTTGCATATGTTTTGGATTCTTTTCTTTCCATTGATTCGTATTTTTGACTATTTGGCAGTATTTTCCTTGCACAAAATGGGGATTAAGCCTGCAAGTGAGGGGGAGGAGAGTGCGCACTCTGAAGAGGAGCTTAAAATTATCGTGGGAGAGAGCTTAAAGGGGGGTTATTTGGATACGATTGAAAACGAGATTATCCAAAATGCTGTAAGCTTTTCAGACACGATGGCAAAGGAAGTAATGACGCCTAGGAAAGATATGATTTGCTTGTATGATGATAACACTTATGAGGAAAATATGCGAATCGTAACTTCCACGAAACACACGCGCTATCCTTATTGCAAGGAGGGCAAGGATAATATCATTGGTATGGTGCATTTGCGTGATTTACTTGAGACGATGTTAAGCAAGAATCCCTCCAAAGAGTTAGAAAGCTTGATTAGAGAAATGATTATCGTCCCAGAGAGTGCATCTATTTCTAATATTTTAATCCAAATGAATCGCAGACAAATCCACACTGCGCTTGTCGTAGATGAGTATGGCGGAACAGCGGGGTTGCTTACAATGGAGGATATTTTAGAGGAAGTCATTGGCGATATTAGCGATGAACACGATAAAAAAAGTGAGGATTACCATAAGATTGATGAGGATTCCTATTCCTTTGATGGAATGCTTGATTTAGAGCGCGTAGCAGATGTTTTGGGCATTGAGTTTGAGGAGGACACGGAGCAGGTAACCATTGGAGGCTATGTCTTTAATCTGCTAGAGAGAATGCCTGTGGTTGGGGATTCTATCAGTGATGAATATTGCGTTTATGAGGTGTTAGCCACAGAAGGTGCTAGGATTGTGCGTTTAAAAGCAACAAAGAAGCCTTTTGGAACAGAAAACAAGGAATAGAGTGTTTAGTTGGTTTTTAATGCTTTTGCAGCTATTGTTTATTGGATTGAAACTTGCAGATAAGATTCAATGGTCGTGGTGGCTTGTGTTATTGCCAACTTTTCTTTATCTCTTTCTTTATTTGTTTTTATTTACCTTAATTGGCGGATTTTTGATTGGGCTTGGATTGTCCTTATCTACATTTTGAGGAGAAATTATGGAGTTTGTAGCAATTTTAATGGGAAGTAAGAGTGATTATGCGGTAATGGAGGAGTGCATTAATGTTTTAAAAAAGTTTGATGTGCCTTATGAAGTGATTATTAGCTCTGCGCACCGCAGTCCCAATCGCACGAAAGAATATGTAAAAAATGCAGAGGAAAAGGGGGCAAAAGTCTTTATTGCTGCTGCGGGTATGGCAGCGCATTTAGCGGGAGCAGTCGCTTCAATGACGACAAAGCCGGTCATTGGTGTGCCGCTAAAGGGTGGCGCATTAGAGGGCTTAGACGCATTGCTTTCCACCGTGCAAATGCCCTCTGGTATGCCTGTAGCGACCGTGGCTTTGGGTAAAACAGGTGCGGTCAATAGTGCATATCTTGCGATGCAGATTTTGGCATTAAACGATGCGGAATTGGGCGGAAAGCTCAAAGAAGATCGTGTGATGAAAGCGAAAAATGTGGAATTGGATTCTAGCGATATTGAAGTGATTTTATAGGGTAGAGAATGGAAACTTGGGTCATCATAGATGAGTTTGTAAAACTTGCGCAATTAGAGAAAGAAAAAGTGCTAGAAATGGTTGCAAATGGGACATTAAAAAGCAAACAAGAAAATGGGCAATTTTATATTGATGCAGGGAGTGGCACACAGGCTTTGGTACAAAGCGGCATTACAAAGGGCGGCGCGGTAATGGTGCAGGGCGATACAGCGGTGAGTAGCGCAGTGGATAGTGAGTTTGTAGAAAAAACCATTGGAACGATTCTAAGTTTGCACGAAAAGGTTGTAAGCTCCAAAGAAGAGACGATTTCAAGCGTGAAAAATGAAAACCAATTCTTAAAAGACGCACTCTTTAATACACAAGAGGTGTATGAGGACGATAAGAAAACGATTGCAATTCTTAGGGAGCAATTACGCGCCGCACAAGAGGAGATTGACTTCTTAAAACGCAAGTATCGTCTAATGTGGGGTAAGGCGATTGATGTAAAGGCTAAGGAAAACAATGAGGAGCAAAAGGACGCAACACAAGCGGGGCAGGATTCCACTAAGGAATCGTAATGCGAAGGATTTCACATTAATTTAACTTATGAATGCTTGGAATGTCTGCTAAAACAAGCAAAAGCGACGGCGAAACTCTATGGTGAGGATTCCTTTGCTAAAGATGTGCAAAGTCAAATTGCTAGACTTTTTGAAATGCTAAATTTAGAATCGCAAGATACAAAATCCCAAACGCTCCAAAAAATCAGTGCGGAATCCCTTTTGGATTCTGCATTTTATCCACAAATTAAGCAAAAAACCACGCAAACTCCTTGCCTAACTATGCAAGATAAAGCAAAGATTCAAGCGGAACTTAGGGAGTTTTTCGCAGATAAAAAAATTGCGTTGGATTTAGATTTTGAGATTCCACCTACACTTTTGGCGGTGAAAGTGTATGAAAAAATTGGTACAATTTTAAAGAATCCCTCACCCTATCAAGCATTGAAAAAATCTAGTATTGCCACCGCTAGAGAGTATAAAAAGGATTTTTTGGAGATTTTATCACAAAAGCTTTCGCAAGAAGTGCTAGATGAATTGGCGATTCTAACTTATGCGCTTAAGATTTGTGTGCTAGGAAATGTACTAGATTATGGGGCGCAATGCAGTTTTGATTTAGAGGCGGAATCGCAAAAGATTTTGAGCGCAAACTTTGCTTATTTTGATTTAGAAAAGTTCGCACAAAAGCTACAAAAGGCTAGGAATCTCGTATTTATCGGTGATAATGCGGGAGAAAATGAGTTTGATGAGATTTTGATTGTTGCGCTTAAATCGTTGTATCCGCATTTAGAAATTTTTTATTTTGTGCGCGGAGCAGAGATTATTAATGATATTACCTTACAGGATTTAAAAAATAGCGATTCCAAACTTTTTGCGCTTTGTAGGGTTGTAGATAGTGGTGTGTTAAGTCCCGGCTTCATAGAATCTTTAGCGAGTGTGGAGGCAAGGGAGATTTATCATAATGCCGATGTGGTTTTGGCAAAGGGTATGGGAAATTTTGAATCTATGGAAAATGCAGCAAGAAGCGATAGTAGAATCTTTTTTCTTTTTAAGATTAAGTGCGAGGTTGTGCGTAGATTTTTACAAAAAAATCTAGGCGATTTTGTATTTTGGAATCCTTGAAATAGAATTTAAGGAAAACCTAGCAATATGCTGTTAAAGACACATTAATCATTAAATAGGCAAACTTCCTTGTGCTAGGGTTTTGCTACGCTTCTTTAAAATTGCTTCTACTTTTTTTATGAAACTTTCTTTGAATCGGTAGGAAGATAGAAAACCTTTGTATAATTGCGGGATTCCATCTTCTATATCAGTAGGCTCTACCCGATTGTTACTCATATCCTTTATAAGCTTTTTGTCTTTAAGGATTTTTTTGAAATCTGATTCCTTGCCACATTCATAATCTTCTTTTAATAAATCATAAATTTCTCTAATGGAATATCCATTATTGGATTCATAGATTGTATCCACTTCATTTTTTGAATTTTGATTTGGAAGTAATTCGTGTATAGATTTATTGTAATACATATAAACTTGCTTTTTCTTGTCTAAAGTTTTTTTTATATTTGCATAGCTTCCCTTGCTTTTTCCGTCCCAAATACAAAAACAACAATCGCAATCTTCAATCATTCTTTCATCTTTAAAAGTTTGCTTAGCTCTTTCTTTATTTTTTTTGCAATCTAGGGATTCATCATAGTTACTTTTGTGAGTTTTGAAGTTTTTATCGTTTCCATTTCTAGGTTCATTGCCGATATGGTAAATCGTTACATTTGTGTAGTTTTTGCTAAATAAGTATTCTTGCACTAAAGAATCTACCCCATCAGCATCCCCTATTAAGATTTCATTTTTGGAGTCTAAAAATTCATCCAATTGCCCTGTAATTTTCTCGTTTAATTGTTTGATTGCAATAGAGCCACAAATAAAAATTTTCATTCTTTATCCTTTTTAAAAATTATTTTTTGTTCTTGTTTTTGTAAGCGTCATAACAAAAACTTTATGCACCTTTCCTTTATTATATAATGTTTTAGTAACTTCTTTAAGTGTAGAGCCACTACTATAAACATCATCAAAAAGAAATATATTTTTATTTGCATATTTTAAGCTAACATCAAATTTACCCTTTAATGTGTTTTGAATCTCTTTGATGCTATCTATGCTTTTGAGTTCTGGAGTTTGCCCTATCTTTTTTATGTATTGCAAATCTATGGGTTTCTTGAGCAGGTTTGCTACTTTTATTAAAATTTCATATACAGGTTGAAAATCTCTATTTTTTGAAAACGGCACAGGCACCATTACATCAAAGGTATCAGGCTTTTTAATGCAGTTAGCAACGATTCTTGCCAATTCTGATGCCTTTTTATCTTTATCCTCTAAACTAAGTGTATTATCGTATTTTATATCATAGACAAGTTGTCCGATTTCTGACCTCTTGTTATTAAAGTGATATTCGTCTAATTTTGTGGAGGAAATTGTGTGTATGTCTAAGGCAATCCCACGATACCAATTACCTTTTAGCGTCTGCTCTTCTCTCTCTCTCATTAGTTGCCCCTTTTTATTCGCTTTAAGCGATAGCTAATTTTAATGCATTATTGTTAAAAAATTGTTAAAATTTATTATCATCAAAACAAAATTTTAAATTATTCTTAATAACAAAGATGGTTGAGTCGAATGTTTTATATAAAATCTTGGAGATTTTGTGTTTTGGAATCCTTGTTTTTAAGTTTTTAAGATTGTGTGCTACGAATTGTTGCAGTGGTTAAATAATATTTAAAAATTTTAAGCAATAGATTATGTGAAATTTTATAAAATTATAAGATTCTCTGTAAAATCTATGAAGGGAAATCTTAAAGGAAGGAGCAAATATGCAATCAAATCCTGCGTTAGAGTATGATTACTCCATTGCAAAATTATTTCTTTTTGCAACGATCGCATTTGGTATTGTTGGATTGTTGTTGGGTGTTGTGATCGCTTTTCAAATGGCATTTCCAGACCTTAATTATTTAGCCGGTGAATTTGGAACATTCGGGCGATTGAGACCTTTGCATACAAATGGAATCATTTATGGATTCACATTGAGTGGTATTTGGACAGCTTGGTATTATTTAGGGCAAAGAGTTCTAAAAATTTCTTATAATGAGCATACATTTTTAAAGGTGATTGGTCTCTTGCACTTTTGGGTTTATATCGCTCTAATGGCACTAGCGGTTGTTAGTTTGTTTGCGGGTATGAGCCAATCAAAAGAATATTCCGAGCTTGTGTGGCCCCTAGACTTATTAGTTGTTGTTGTGTGGGTATTGTGGGGAGTTAGTCTCTTTGGTTCAATGGGCGTTAGACGCGAACAAACAATTTATATCAGCTTGTGGTATTTTATTGCAACATTTGTAGCAATCTCTGCGCTTTATATCTTTAATAACCTCTCGATTCCAACTTATCTAGTTTCTGGTGTGGGTTCTTTGTGGCATTCCATTTCTTTATATGCAGGAACAAATGATGCAATGGTGCAATGGTGGTTTGGACATAATGCGGTTGCATTTGTTTTCACTTCAGGAATCATTGGTGTGATGTATTATTTCTTGCCAAAGGAATCCGGGCAACCCATTTTCTCTTATAAATTGACTTTATTCTCATTTTGGGGCTTAATGTTTGTTTATATTTGGGCAGGTAGCCACCACCTTATTTATTCTACCGTTCCAGATTGGATGCAAACAATGGGTTCAATTTTCTCTGTTGTGTTGATTTTACCCTCTTGGGGAACAGCAGTGAATATGCTTTTAACAATGAAAGGACAATGGCATCAATTAAAAGAATCTCCACTTATTAAGTTCTTGCTTTTAGCTTCTACTTGGTATATGCTAACCACTTTGGAAGGACCAATTCAATCTATTAAATCCGTCAATGCTTTAGCGCACTTTACAGATTGGATTATTGGACACGTGCATGATGCGGCATTGGGTTGGGTTGCATTTACGATTATTGCAGCTTGTTATCATATGACACCAAGATTATTCAAACGCGAAATTTATTCTAAAAAATTAATGGATACACAATTTTGGGTGCAAACCATTGCGATTATCCTTTACTTCTCAAGTATGTGGATTGCAGGTATCACACAAGGTATGATGTGGAGAGCAACAGATGAGTTTGGAAGCTTGGCTTATTCTTTCATTGATACCGTAACTGTTCTAATGCCTTACTTTACAATTAGAGCAATTGGTGGATTGTTGTATTTCTTAGGCTTTATTATCTTTGTTTATAATATTATTATGACCATTGTTGCAAGTAGGGAGCTTGAAAGCGAACCTAAATATGCGACTCCAATGGCAGCGTAAAGGAGGCTTGTGATGTTTCATTGGTTGGAAAAAAATCCGTTTTTCTTTACGGTAGTCTTTTTGTTGGTATTTTCAATCGCAGGATTGGTTGAGATTCTACCAGATTTTGCTAAGGCTTCACGCCCAACAGAGAATCTTAAACCTTACACGCTTTTAGAAACAGCAGGGCGTCAGATTTATATCGCGGAAAGCTGCAATGCTTGTCATTCACAATTAATCCGCCCATTCAAGGCAGAAACAGATCGTTATGGCGCATATAGTTTAAGTGGTGAATATGCTTATGATAGACCATTTCTTTGGGGTTCTAAGAGAACAGGACCAGATTTGCACCGCGTAGGCGATGTGAGAACGACAGATTGGCACGAAGAGCATATGTTGAATCCAGCTGCGGTTGTCCCCGGTTCTATTATGCCAGCTTATAAACATTTATACACTAAAAATATAGATGTGGATACTGCTTATGCAGAAGCTTATACACAAAAAGTTGTTTTTGCAATGCCTTATGATACAGAAAATAATCCTAAATTGGGCAATTTGGAGGCAGCAAGAGCAGAGATTCTAGCAGAAGCAAAAATTCTTGCAGAGGATATGAAAGATCCAGAGATTAAAGCTGCGCTAGAGAGAGGTGAAATTAAGCAAATTGTGGCACTCATTGCTTACTTAAATAGCTTAGGGCAAAAAAGAAGGGCTAACTAATCGTGGAATATGAAACTATAAGAATCATTCAGGGTTATGCGTATTGGTTCATTACGCTTTTATTGGTTGTCTTGTTGTATGGGTATATTTATCATCTTTACAAAAGCCAAAAAAGCGGAAAGATTGACTATGAAAAATATGCGAGATTGGCATTGGACGATGACCTAAATGATGCTTTGGTGGAAAAACGAAACAATAAAGACGAAAAGAAGGAGAGCTAAATGGAATGGTTTAACTTAGGCGACAGCATTAATCAACTTGGATTGCTTGGCGCCGTAGTAATTTTAGCTTTGACTATTTTCATTGTCGGTGGTTACATCAAAAAGATGAAAGATAGCAAGGCAGAAGGTGAATTAACAGAAGAAGATTGGGATGGAATCAAGGAATTTAAAAATGACATTCCAATTGGTTGGGGTGCTACTTACCTTGTATTGTTGATTTGGGCATTATGGTATTGGTTTGTGGGTTATCCTCTTAATACTTATTCTCAAATTGGTGAATACAACGATGAGGTAAAGGCTTACAATGCAAAATTTGAAGCGCAATGGCAAAATATTGACCCTGCAACATTAACAAAAATGGGGCAGAATCTATTTCTTGTGCAGTGCTCTCAATGCCACGGAATCACAACAGAGGGACTCAATGGCGTTGCGGCAAATCTAGCAGAATGGGGTAGAGAAGAGGGCATTATCACAACGATTAAAAATGGTAGTAAAGGTTTAGGCTATATGCTTGGGGATATGTTGCCAATTAGTGAAGTTGCGCCCGGTGTATTGGATAGTGAGGAATCCCAAAAGGCAGTTGCTGCGTATGTAATGGCAGAGATTTCCGAAGTAAAAAATACAAAATATCCAGAACTAGTCGCAAAAGGTAAAGAACTTTATACTGCTGCAACTTGCAATGCTTGCCACGGAGAAGATGGCGCAGGTATGGGTGGAATGGCACCAGATTTAACAAAATATGGAACTCCTGCATTTGTGGCTGAAGTGCTTGAAAAAGGTAAAAAGGGACATATTGGTATTATGCCAACCTTCAAAACTCAAATGCTAACCGATAAGCAAAAAGAAGCTTTGGCGCATTTTATCTATTCAGAGAAAAACTAAGGAGGTTTGAGTATGAATGGTTTATTTGGAGTTAATGGGCTTTTAGGCTATATCGTAGCGGTTGTATTGTTGCTTTCTATTGTTTTTTGCTTAGGTTATGCAGCAGTGGTAACGCAAAGTGCTCAAGCAAATAATCCTTATGTGATTGAAAATGCAAACGCTTTGCAAATGAGAAGTGCGGATAATGCGCAACATTATAAAGAAATTCAAAAATAAAAAAGGAGCAAAATAATGATAAAGTATAGTGGATTAGAAAAACTTCTTTTTGTGGCACATCTTGTAGTAATTGTTGCGTCCATTGCCGTTGCTTTTCTTCCTAAACTTTTTGTAGGTTAATGGATGTTTAGAGCTTGGAAAATAGGGATTCTCTCCCTATTTTTTTGCACATTTTTGCATACATTTTCTTGGGGTGCGCCTTTTGTATTAGAGAATCAAAATCAACTCATTGAGAAGACAACGCAATTTATGGAGATTCTATCCAATGAAGTTTTAGAAAAAACAGGTGTGTCTTTGTATGTTGTTGCTCTTGAAGATTTAGGTGAAAAAAATCTTGACGAACAAGAACAAAATTATATTGCGTCTTTGAAAGAACCTTATGTGTTGTTGTTTTTTGTGCGCAAAGAAAAGAAAATTAATATTATCACAAGCGCAGAATCTAGCAAATTATTTGATAAACAAGCAGTCTATTGGGATTACATTGTGCCATTAATTCCAAAGTCTGACAAGGAATTAACACAGCAAAGCATTTCTGCTTTTTTGCTGAATGGGTTTGTGGATATTGCGGATAGAATCGCAGAAACAAAGGGTGTAATGCTAGAGCATAGCTTCCCCAAAGAGCATAAAGGCGTCCAGATTGCTGTGCGGACAGCACTTTATGTTATGTTGTTTGTTTTGCTTGGATTGTTTGCGTTGGTGTATTTAAGGAGAAATAAATGAAAAACTATTGGCCTTTTGGAATCTTTTTGCTTGCAATGGTGGTGGTGGGGCTGATTGTGCTAACCATTAAAGTTGCAATAACAAATCCTGTGGAGTTGCAAGGCGTGTGTCAGCAAAGCTCCCAATATATTGATGAAAATTCCAATGCAATCACACAAATGCGCAATAGAATCTTAAAGCAATATAACATTGCCTTTGAGGGCGCATTGCAGCAGGATTTACAAAGTTTTCGTCAAGTTTTCTTGCGCATTAAGGATAAAGAAAGCGGAAAATTAGAGACCAATGCGCGTGTGCAATTTTTTCTCACGCGCCCTAATACAACGAGAGAGGATAGAATTTTAGGCGATGCCGAGTTGGTAGAGGGTTTGTGGCAAAGCAGCTCCTTTATTGTGGAAAAACCCGGACGCTATCAAAGTGAGGCGTTAGTGGAGATTGGCAAGGATTCCATCTGTGTTACGCAAGAGTATTTTATTAAAGAATAAGGCTAGAAGTTGGACAAAAAAGGCTTTGAGCCTATTTTTGATAACAAAAGTGAAATTTTAATTCTTGGCAGTTTTCCCAGTAAAATGTCTTTTGGAGTAGGGTTTTACTATGGAAATCCTAGAAATAGATTTTGGAAAATGTTGCAGGAATTTTTTCAAGTGGAATTGGGGAGCATAGAGTCAAAAAAGAATTTTCTACTTAATTACCATATAGCATTATGGGATATTGTGTCTCTTGGTAGTAATATGCAAGGCAGTAAAGAGAGTAGTATGGATAAGAATTTAGCACCCGTTGAAATTTCTGATATTGATATGTTATTCCGTAAAACAAAAATCAAAATAATCTTGTGTAATGGTAAGACGGCTTATGCGTTGTTGCTCAAATTTTATCCACATTTAAGAGATAGAGCAAAATGTCTTCCTTCTACAAGCCCTGCAAATTTTAGATTTGATAGCAGGCAATGGCAAACAGCGTTATTGCAATATAAATCATTTTAAAGCTTATATTTTTAAACAAAAATTTTGTAAAATTGCTTCATTTTGTTTTATATAAGGATTAGAAATGGCTGTTGTTTTACAAATCGGAGCAGGGGGAGTTGGGGGCGTTGTCGCGCACAAAATGGCGCAGAATCGCGAGGTGTTTTCACGCATTATTTTGGCTTCACGCACATTGAGCAAATGCAAGGCAATCGCAGATTCTATCCGCGCGAAAGGCTTGGGTGAAATTGAGATTGAT
>JALEPE010000105.1 GCA_022766795.1 Helicobacter sp. | reverse complement strand
GGCAAATACAATACATCAGGATTTTTTGCTTTAATGCTTGAAATTTGCGCTTTAAAGTCTTTTGTCCCTGCTTGTGCATTTGCCTCAATAATAATTTCACCCCCTAGTTGTTTAAATTGGTTTCTAAAAGCGCGTGTAAGTCCAATAGAATAGTCGCTACTATTGTCAAATAAAATGGCAGCTTTTTTCGATCCCAAATCCTTAAATGCTAAGTTTGCTGCAATAATCCCTTGAAAACTATCCGCAAAAGAAACGCGAGAAACAAATTTTTTACCTTTTGTTACGCGGTCATTTGTCGCAACGGGCGCAATGAGCGCGGTTTTAGAATCATCTGCGATTTTTGTCATTGCTAGTGCGTTTGTAGAAATCATAGGACCAATAACAACGCTGACTTTATCGCTTGAAACAAGTCTTTGCATTGCGTTTGCAGATTCTATTTTATCACTTTTGTTGTCAATTAAGACTAACTCAATGGAATCGCCATTTTTAGTCTTATTCTGCGCCTTATGCGCCAAGTCAATTCCACGTTTTCCTAGCTCACCAAATCCGCCAACTGCGCCACTAATTGGTAATACGATTCCAATTTTTACCACTTCAGCATTTAATGTGCTTAATAACATTCCACAGGCTAAAGACATTGCCAAAATCGTTTTTTGCATAATAATCTCCAAAAATAAAAATTCCTAAGATTATAAGAAACAACGACTTAAGATAACATTTCAAAGAATAAAATTAAAAAATTTAAAGCTTTGCAAGCCTTTAAATATAGCTTGCAAAGTTAGTAGATTTAAAGAGTTATTGTGCATTTGCTTTGAAATTAAGTGTGATGGTAACTTCATCGCTAACTGCGTTGTCTTTAAAGATGTTGCCCCACTCTAGACCAAAATCTGAACGTTTGATTTGTGTAGAGGCTGCAATATCTAATGCTTTGCCATTTAATGTTTCTTTGCTTTCCAAAATAACAGGCTTTGTAACTTCTTTAATTGTTAAATCGCCATAAATTTTGCCTGCTTCGTATTTTGTCATTTTAAATTGCATTGTGGGATATTTTGCGCCGTCAAACATATCTGGTGCATTTAGGTGTGCATCACGTTTAGGATTTGCAGTATCTACGGACGCAATCTCTACTGCACCATCTAATGTTTTCAATGTTTTAGTTGCGCTATCATAATCAATGTTTGCGCTAAAAGTTTTAAAAGAGCCATCAACTTTTGTAAGTTTCATATGCTTAACGCTAAAATCAACTTTAGAATTTGCCATATCTAGTGTGAAAGGCTCCGCGAACGCTGATAAACCAAGTGTTGCTACTAAGCTTGACGCCAAAATTAACTTTTTCATTTTGAAATCCTTTTAAGAACTAAAGATAAAGCTTATATTATATGTTAAAAATATTAACAAATAGTAAATCAATTTTCATTTACAAATTGTTTAAATCACTTTGCTATAATGCGTTAAATTTTGTTGTTTTAAAGGGAGAATATGCAAGCATTATTGAAAGTTGTTTTAGGATTCTTATTGTGTGCATTGAGCGGAAGTTTTTCTGGGCTTTTTGCAGAATCATTAGTTGAGGGCAAGGATTATGTGGTTTTAAACAATACTCTTGATGTGCCAAAGCCTTCTGTTGCAGAGATATTTAATGTCGGTTGTCCGCATTGTGCGAGTATGCAGAAGGTTTTGCCAAGCCTTTTTGCAGTGCTTAAGGGTGATGTAGAGTTTTTGCCCTTTCATATCATCACTGGTGCGCCCTTTAGTAAGCAGGCTTCCGAAGTTTTAGCTGTGAGTTTTGTGTTGGATAAAGCGCATAAAACATCTATTAAAGATTCCAAATCACATTTTAAACGTGCGGTGGAGGCTTATTTTGATGCAAATTTTAAAAACAAGCAGAGATTTAAAAATGTTGAATCCTTTATTGCGTATGGATTAAATGCCGCTGGAATCGCGCAAAATGACTTTGATTCCACCCTAAAAGATAAAGCTGCACAAGAGATTTTAAAGCAGTGGAATGAAGCCGCGCAACACGCTAGAATACAGGGTGTCCCAAGTTTCATTGTTAATGGCAAATATTTGATTTTAGCGCAAAACTTAAAGAGTCAAGAAGATTTTATTTTTAAAGTAGATTATTTGTTGGGTTTAGATTGATAAAAATTTCTCAATTTCTTGACAGAAAATTGACAAAAAGCTTTTATAATTTTACTGCAAAAATTAAACAAAGGACAGACAATGAAAACTTTAAAATTATTTGGTGCAGTAGCGATGGCGGCGACTTTTTCAACAGGAGCTTTAGCGTATGATTTTGATTTACACGGGACAATCTCGGCAGTAGATAATGCAAACAAAACAATTACCTTAGCAGGACCGGGCGGACAAGTTGTAATTAAAGTTTTGCCTTATACAGAGATTAAAGGCGATGATTGTGGTGCATTTGGACAGGATATTTATGGGAGTTTTAAAGATTTAACCCCGGGTAAATTTGTAAAAGTTGAAGCGATTCCAAATGGTGGCTATAATGCTTATAATGGCGGACAAATGGATAATACAACAGGGTTGCCAAAAGATTTAGTTGCAAAAGAAATTGAGTGGAAATGTATGCCTAAAGCTTATTAATCCTGTAATTGCGGAATCACAAATTTCACTTGTGATTCCAACTTCTTAATGCTTCTTGAAATTACAAAGTAATTTTCATAACTATTGGATTCCACGCTTTTGAAGATAACAAAATGGAATCGCCGACTTTTAAGCTCTGAATTTCATTCTCTTGCGCGATAATTTGCGCAATTTCATTACCCACCAACACTGTAAGCACAAACACGAGCCCATTTTTTTTTATATCTAGCACAACACCGCTATGGCGGAATTTTCCACTTGGTAAATCTTGCAAAAATACCGCGCTTGGGTTACCCATTTTAACGATTCCACCTTTTTCCAAACAAAGCACAAAATTAGATAGAAAAAAGACTTCGCTAAAGTTGTGGCTTACCAAAAAAGTTGTAAGATGAAAATGCCGATGAATACGCAATAGCTCCTTTTGCAGTTTATGTGCCATTGCAGAATCTAGCGCAGAAAATGGCTCATCAAGGAGTAAAATTTGTGGGTCTCTCACGAGTGCTCTAGCTAATGCCACACGCTGCTGCTGTCCGCCACTTAAGCTCAAAGGTTTTTGTTTTGCAAGAGCTTGCAATTCCGTGATTTCAAGCAATTCCTTAACCTTTGTCCTAGATGCGCCTTTGGGCAAGGCAAAGTTGAGATTTTCCTCTACACTCATATTAGGAAAAAGTGCATAATTTTGGAATACAAACCCAATGGAACGCATTTGCGGTGGGAGATTAATACGCGCCTTTTTCGCGCCTTTTTCGCGTTCATACCAAATAGAATCTCCTATCTGCACTCGCCCAAAATCTGGCTCCAAAAGTCCTGCTAAAATGCGTAGAATCGTGGTTTTACCTGCACCACTTTTGCCAAAAAGCGTGATTAAATCCTGTGGCTTTAGACTGCAATGCACTTGCAATGTGATAGTGCCTTGCGCCCCTAGAAGCTGTTTTTCAAAGTCTAGCGTAATCATTTTGTGCTTCTTTTGTTAAGATAAAATGTTAAAAGCAAAATAGAAAAAGTAATCACAAAAAGCGTGAGGGCGTATTTATGTGCTAAAGCGTAGTTTAGGGCTTCTACTTCATCGTAAATCGCAATACTCGCCACGCGCGTAACCCCCTCAATATTTCCTCCAATCATCATCACCACGCCAAATTCTCCGATTGTGTGGGCAAAAGTTACCACGATTCCCACAAGCAAAGAGCGCGAAATATTGGGCAAAAGCACACGATAAAGAATCGCAAATCTCCCTTTGCCAAGCGTTAAAGCTGCCTCAAAAAGCGATTTTGGTAGAGCCGCAAAACCTGCTTGAATCGGATTTACCATAAAGGGAAGTGAGAAAATCATTGAACCTACAATTAATCCTTCAAAGCTAAACACAAGCTTCACATTAAAGGTTTCCAACAAAAACTTCCCTACAAAACTCTGCGGACTAAAGGTAATTAAAAGGTAGAATCCTAAAACGCTAGGAGGCAGCACAAGAGGCATTGAAACAATGGCTTCCAAAATGGGCGTGAATTTACTTTTGTTAAAAGCAAGAAAATATCCTAGTGGAATCGCAAGGATTAAAAGCGCAATGGTGGTGATTGTGGCGACTTTGAAAGTTAAGGCAATCGTGATTAAAAAACTATCCATTCTGATTCCTTAATTTGTATTTAAAAACAGCATAACTTCGCTTTCTAGGATATGCCAATACACACAATCGCCAATTTTAAGCGCATTCTTTTCTACAAAATCTCTTGGACAAAGTGCGTTAATGGTGCTTAAAAATGGCGACTTCAGACACAATCTAGCAAAAAGACTATCGGTTTGTATCTCTAAAATCTCGGCTTGAAAAACATTTTGCACACCCTCTATGGCGGTGCCAACAACCACATTGCTTTCTTTGAAACCCACCTCTATGGCTTGACCCAAAAAAGATTCCACAAGTTTAGAATCCTCTAGCAACAATGCGCAAATATAAGAATTATCCACGCGCACAAACAGGCGCAAAATGCCCTCTTGTGCGCTAAATTTTTCTAAGATTCCGCTTAGTTTATTCAACACTATATCCGAATTTTAAGAATTTTTCCTTTGCTTTATCGCTTAGAATATAAGCCTTAAAATCGTTTGCAAGTTTGGAATCCTTGCCATAGTTTGGCACGATTAGTGCTTGATTGATTGGCTTATAAAGACTCTCATCAATACTTACATAACTCATTGTGGGCGTGTTAATCCCACTCTCTCCAAGCATTGAAAGGGCAGTAAAGCCGACTTCTGCATTTTTGGATTCCACATAAGTTGTTGCTGCGCCGATACTCTCGCCTGTTACAAATTTGGATTCTACCTGCTTTAACATTTTTGTAGCTTCTAATGCCTCCACAGAAGCCCTACCATAAGGTGCAACCTTTGGATTGGGAATAGAAATATGCGTAATTTTAGGATTCAAAATATCTTTAAATTCTTGAATTTTAAAGTCCGCATTATTGCTCCAAAGAACCAATTTTCCCTTTGCGTAAATCTCCTCTTTAGCAGGGGCTAATTTTTCCTCATACAGCTTTGCAGGATAACCCACATCTGCTGCGACAAACAAATGCACGGGTGCGCCATTTTTGATTTGCGCATAAGCCTTGCCACTTGAAATATAAGAAATCTCAATCTTGTCGCTTGGCTTGTCTTTTAAAAAATCGCTTTTAATCTCCTCTAAAACATACTTTAAAGAAGCCGCTCCTAAGACTTTAATCTCCTCTGCATATACGCTCAAAGACAAAGCTAACCCGCAAGTTCCAACCACTAAAAATTTTTTAAAAAAATTCATTTTATCCCTTTAGATTCCTAAAATAACATTGTTTGCTTTGAATCCAAACCAAACTTTTTGCCCAACTTGAAGCGCAAGATTCTCGCGAGATTCCTCTGTGATAATCGCACTAAACTTCACGCCCTCACTCTCCATTTCTACTTCACAATTCACCGCGCCCTCTTGGATATTTTTCACAACACCGCCGATACAATTTCGCAGAGAAACCCCTTTAGGCTCACTTCCAAACACAACAATCCAATTTGCTTTAATGAGCGCATAGGCTCTCAAGCCGACCTTTAAGCCTAGATTTTTCACAGATTCTAAAGTGATTGTGCTAATAATTTGTGTGTTACCATTCACCTTTAGCACAACTTCTGCATTGACTTTACCCTCTTTAATTTCTGTAATTTCACCCATTAACTGATTTCTTGCGCTTGTTTTTATCATTACATTTCCTTTAAAATTCTTTATAGAATCTTTTGTATGGCAAAGCATAGAATCCCAAACATTCAAATCACCCTCAAAGAGAGCAAAAAGCTCCTCTGAAATGCGCTCCATTTCGCGAAAGATTCTAATTGCTTCTAAACCTTTTTGCGTAACTTGCGTTCCGCCACCGCCCTTACCACCTGTTATACGCGTTACAAGCGGTTCTTTGGATACATTATTCATTAAATCAATACAATCCCAAGCCGCTTTGTAACTCATTTTCATTTCCTTTGCTGCTTTAGAAATTGAACCACTTTGCGCAATGCGCTCTAGCAATTCCACTTTGCCGTGTCCTAAGAAATTTTTATCTTGTTCCTTAATCCAAAGTCTCCCTTGCACTTGCAAATCACACCTCCAAAACAACAAATTTTAGTTTGCAAACTTGCCGTATTATATTCTAATATATAACGAATTGTCAATGCTATCACTTTGCGATTCCGCATTTTGTTCGTATCATTTTAAAGGCTTTTGAAACTTCTTTTGCTATAATTGTTGGTTTTATGCAAAGTTTAAGATAAAGGAATCGTATGCAAGGAAAAGCTTGGAAATTTGGGGATAACATTGACACGGATTTAATCATCGCCGCAAGGTATTTAAACACAAGTGATACGGCGATTTTAGCCTCACATTTAATGGAAGATGCGCGTGCAGGATTTGTCCATAGCATTAACAAGGGCGATATTATCGTAGCGGGAGAGAATTTCGGCTGCGGTTCAAGTCGCGAACACGCACCTGTGGCGATTAAAGGCGCAGGAATTAGTGCGGTGATTGCAAAAAGCTATGCAAGAATCTTTTATCGCAATGCCTTTAATACGGGTTTGCCAATTTTAGAAATCAAGGAAGCGGATTCCATTTGTGAGGGCGATATTTTAGAGATTGATTTACAAAGTGGTGTGGTAAAAAATCACACACAAAATTGCAACTATGCCTTTGCCCCAATTCCACCTTTTATGCTAGAGTTATTAACAAGCGGTGGATTAATTCCTTATGCAAAAAATAAATTAGGAGCTAACTAATGCAAACATACAAAATTGCCGTCATTAAGGGCGATGGAATCGGACCTGAAATCATCAATGAAGCCATCAAGGTGCTAAAGGTAGTAGCAGAAAAATTCCATTTTGGACTTACATTTGAGGACTATTTAATGGGTGGAATTGCGTATGATTTAACACAGAATCCCTTGCCTGATGAGACAATTAAAGGTTGTTTGGAGGCGGACGCGACACTTTTTGGTGCGATTGGTGGGGAAAAATGGGATAACTTACCGCGTGAATTGCGCCCAGAGAGTGGGCTTTTGCGCCTAAGAAAAAGTCTAGAAGTCTTTGCTAACTTTCGCCCCGCAAAAGTGTATGATGAGCTAGTAGAAGCTAGCACATTAAAGCCTGAAGTTGTGCAGGGCGTGGATATTCTTGTTGTGCGTGAGCTTATTGGTGGAATCTATTTTGGCACACCCAAAGGACGCGATAAAGAGAGGGGCTTTAACACAATGGTGTATAGCGTGGAGGAAGTGAAAAGAATCGCACACACTGCATTTAGTGCCGCTAGAAAACGCAATAAAAAAGTCTGCTCGGTGGATAAGGCAAATGTGCTTGATGTTAGCCAACTATGGCGTGAAGTCGTCATTGAGGTGGCAAAAGAATACCCTGAAGTGGAGCTAAGCCATATGTATGTGGATAATGCAGCAATGCAACTCATTCGCAATCCTAAGCAGTTTGATGTGATTCTAACGGGTAATCTCTTTGGTGACATTTTAAGCGATGAAGCAAGTATGCTAAGCGGTTCTATTGGGCTACTTCCGAGTGCTTCTATCGGAGGAAAGGCAGCGATTTATGAGCCAATACACGGAAGTGCGCCCGATATTGCAGGGCTTGGAATCGCAAACCCTATTGCTACGATTGCGAGTGCTGCAATGCTTTTGCGCTACTCTTTGGGACAAACACAAGCAGCTGAAGCAATAGAAAACGCCATTGAAGTTGCGTTAAAAGAGGGATTCCGCACGAAAGATATTGCAAATTATGGCGCAAAAGAAGTGTGTTCTTGTGAGCGAATGGGAAGTGTAATAGCAGAAAAAATCGCGAAGCTTTAAAGGCAATATAGAATCTATTGTGGATTCTATATTACTACACAAAGATTAAATCAGCAATCTCTAGCAAAGTGCCGAGATGAAATTCCATATCATTTCACGATTAAAATTGGAATTGGAGATTTTTCGGAGAAGTCGTTTTGATTGCTAGAGAAAATTTTATTCCAAACGCTTGCTTCACTCTGTCCAATCACAAGTAAATCAAAATCTTTTGCGTAGTTTAGCACTTCTGTAACTGCCTCACCCTCTAGTAGTTTTTGACCAACATTAACGCCTTTGCTTGTAAAAATATTACTAAAATCCTCTAATAGTTTATTGCTTTCTGCGCTTTCTTTTTTCTCAATTTCTTCGTATGCGGCAAGTGCAGCTTCTCCATATAGCATAATAGGCGTTTTAACGTGTGTAAGAGTAATAGAACAATCCTCCCTATCACCAAAAAAATCCACGACAAATTGCGCTGCTTTTTGACAAGATTGCGTGCTATCAACGGCAAATAAAATCTTTTTCATTGCGGTTCCTTATGAAAAAATAACAAAGATTATAGCAAAATTCACAGAAAATAAAGTAACTTTGCGCTACGCTTCCTTGCAAAAATTCCAAAAAAGAGTCAATATGCAGCAAAACACACACCATATTTTAAAACATATTCCAAAAACAGATAAGCTTCTAAATGCATTAAAGGCGCATTTACAAGGTGCAAATTTACAACTTTTAAAGCGATTAGCTTTAGAATTCTTAGAGGATTATCGTGAGAGTTTGCTAAATGGTGGAGAAATTTTAAGCATAGAATCTTGCGTTGAAAATGTGACTAAAAGCTATCAAGAAGCCACACAAAAATCTTTAAAGCCTTTGATTAATGCAACAGGAATCGTTGTGCATACAAACCTTGGGCGCAGTGTGTTTTCTAAGGAAATTTTACAAGAAATTGCTCCCATTTTGACGCATTATAATAATTTGGAATATGATGTGGATAAAGGCAATAGAAGTGAGCGTTATATTCACTTACAAGGGCTTTTTAGGGCATTGCTTGGGGCAGAGGATGTTTTGGTGGTGAATAACAATGCCGCAGCCGTTTTTTTAATCTTTAACACTTTTGCTAAAGGCAAAGAGGTGATTGTTTCGCGTGGTGAGTTAATTGAGATTGGTGGGAGTTTTAGGATTCCGCGTGTAATGGAGGATTCTGGGGCGATTTTGCGCGAAGTTGGCACAACGAATAAAACTCATTTGCGCGACTACAAAGAAGCAATTTGTGAAAATACGGCAATGCTTTTTAAGGCACATAAATCCAATTACGCTATTAATGGATTCACTAAAGAAGTGGAATTTGGAGAGATTGTGGAACTCGCTAAAGATTGTGGAATCTTAGATTATTTGGATTTAGGGAGCGGATATTTTGAAAACTTGAGTCAAGTGCTTGGGGGATTTGAGCCTTCGCTAGAAGAGATTGCGAAGTTTAATCCAAGCCTTGTTAGTTTCAGTGGAGATAAGTTACTTGGCGGTGCGCAAGCGGGGATTATCTTTGGAAAAAAGCAATACATTGATAAGTTAAAGCGCAATCAACTTTTAAGAATGCTGCGTGTGGATAAATTTACTATTGCCGCGCTTGAAGCAACATTGAATGCGTATTTGCAAAATGATTTAAATAAGATTCCAACTGCCTTTATTTTGCAAAAGAGTGTGGAATCCCTACAAAAAGACGCACAAGAATTAGCCGCTAAGATTCCAGATTGCTTTGCACCAAAGGTAATGGAAACAAAAAGTTATAGCGGTGGCGGTGCAATGCCAAACCATTATTTGAAATCTTTTGGTGTTGCCATTAGTGCAAAATCTTTAGAGTTACTTGACGAGGCGGGATTGGAGCGGTATTTGCGCGCAAATGGAATCATAGCGCGTTTGGAGGGTGGAGCGTGTATTTTAGATGTGCGCACGCTTTTGGAGGGCGATATTGCAACCATTGCGCAAATTTTTAAGCGTTTAGCAGCACAAAAAGGATATTAATGCAATCTAATCTCATCATTGGCACAATGGGGCATATTGACCACGGAAAAACAAGCTTAATTGCTGCATTGAATGGATTTTGGGGAGATAGTACAGAGAGTGAAAAAGAACGTGGAATCACATTAGATTTGAGCTTTTCAAATTTGCAAAATGGCGATAAAAACATTGCGTTCATTGATGTTCCCGGACACGAAAAACTTGTTAAAAATATGATTGCAGGAGCGTTTGGGATTGATTGTGCGCTATTAATTGTTGCAGCAAATGAGGGTATTATGCCACAAACCTTAGAGCATTTAAGAATTGCTTATTTGCTTGGAATCTCAAATTTTGTTGTTGCGCTTAGTAAATGTGATTTGGTGGATTCTGATAGGATTATGCAAAGGAAAAGCGAGGTTACAGCACTTTTTGCGCAGTTTGCAGGTTTAAATTTTAAGATTTTGCCTGTAAGTATTTACGACAAGCAAAGTATTGCCACTCTTAAAAATGTGCTTTTTGAGTTACCTAAGAAGCAACGCGTGGATCTTGGGTTTTTTCGTTATTATATTGACCGCGCCTTTAGTATTAAAGGTTCTGGTTGTGTGGTAAGCGGAACATTAATGGATGGAGATTTAGAAATTTCTAATAAGGTTTGGTGTGCGCAATTAGATAAAATGCTAAACATTAAGAATCTTCAAAGCCACGGGGAAAATACAGAGTGTGCGCGCAATGGTTCGCGTGTGGCGATTAATCTAAGTGGAATCTCGCATAACGATTTAAAGCGCGGGGATTTGCTAACTAAAAAGGGTTTTTTGCGTGGATTTGATAAAGTAGAAGTGGCAATGACGCATTTTGGTGAAATTGCACACAATAGTCAGCTTCAATTATACATTGGTGCGTTGCGTTGCACTTGCCGCGTGTTGTTTTTAGATGCGCATAAAAGATATGCCACACTAAAGACTAAGATTCCGCTTTTTAGTATTTTTGATGAGAAATTTATTTTACGCGATGATAATCAAACGCTTGGTGGCGGGAGTGTTTTAAGCCCCATTGCAGATCCTATGAAAAAGTCTCAAAAGCTTGAATTTTTGAAATTGCTAGACCATAATGATTTGCAAGGTGCGTTTGAAATTTTATTAAAGGCGCACAAAAAAGGGTTTGGACTCATTAGCGCAATGCAGCGATTTAGGATTCCACAAAGTAGGGCATTAGAAATTGCCTCTAAGATTCCGCAATGCTTTGTGTGTGAAAGGGAGCTTGTCGCTTATCCAAAGGCAACAAGAGAGATTGTAAAGGGAATCATTGCAGATATTTTAGCTAAGAATAAAAATGCACTATTAAGTCCAGCCTTGCTAGCGCAAAAGCAGAATTTTATCGCGGAATCTTTTGCTAAAGATGTGTTAGAGGAAATGTTGCGCGATAAGGTGTTGAAAAAAGTGGATTCTTTTTATGTTGCACCACAAAATAATGCGAAACTTGATAGTAGGGAAAATATTGAAAATTTCTTATATAACGCAGTTTATAATACACTACATGAGCAGGGTTATGAGCCGATTGCGCCTTATAATTTGTATGATACGCTAGATATTGATAGAAAAAGTGGCGATGCGATTTTTAAACGCTTAACGGGAGAGAAAAAGATTCTCCGTTTAAGCCACAAGTTATTTATTTGCGCAGATGTGTTAGCGGAGCTTCTAGCATTAATGCGTGGAATCATTAAAGAAGAGGGCTATTTGGATCTTAATAATTTCAAAAAACATTTAAATTTAAGCCGTAAATACCTTATTACATATTTGGATTATCTTGATAATTTTACAGATATTTGTAATGAAAATGGCAAACGTACCTTTAAATAGGGATACATAATGCTAGATAAATTGCAAAATCCAGAGCTAGACGCACCATTAAACCAACTCTTATACGCTTCCCAAACACCAAACTATCAGGCTATTATACCGAATCATCTACAAAAGATTCGTCAAAATAATGCTGCGCTTTGTGCTGCCTTAAAGATGAAAATTGCGCGCCCTTTTAGCTTCAATTTAGAATCTTTTTATTTTTTGCTAAATTTTCTAACCAAGCATTATAAAGTCGCTCTAGCACTCTCAAGCCACAATATGCTTTATCAAGCATATTTACAATGTGATGATAAAGATAATATTATCCCATTGCTTCCAAATTTTACCACAGGGGTCATTGATGAGAGTATTTTACAGAATGCATTGGCTTTAGGTGCAGATTGCTTCCTACTGCCGCATATTAATGAGGATATTCTCACGCAAAATGCTGTGGAATCTCTGCCTAAAAATGTCTTAAAAATCATTGATATTAGTTACACGATTCCATTGCATTTACCCTTGCCTAATGCTGATATTATGTTGTTAAATGGTGAGAATCTAGGTATTATGCGTCCTTATGGAATCTTAGCGTCTAATCACGTAAGCTTCTATGGAATTTCAAATGTGTATTTGGAAGTGCAAAATCTTTATGCGGTGTTTTTAGAAGCTATGATGAAGTATGCTAAAAGCAATACTGCATTTGCGGAGAATTTATCTAAAAGCTTCTTTCGGTATTTGCAGGCAAACTTGGGGGAGAATTGCTATTATTTTTAT
>JALEPE010000066.1 GCA_022766795.1 Helicobacter sp. | reverse complement strand
CCCATATCTAGCAGGCGCACAACAGAATCTAATGCATCATTGGTATGCAATGTCGCAAACACTAAATGCCCTGTGAAAGCCGCTTGAATAGCAAGCTGTAAGCTCTCTTTATCGCGCACTTCGCCTAAGCTTATCACATCAGGATCTTGACGCAAGACATTGCGCAAAATATTGATAAACTCCACATCTTTAGACATTGCCACTTGATTAATGTGTTCCAAGCGATATTCCACCGGATCTTCAAGCGTGATAATCTTTAGATTCCGATGCTTTAAAATGTTTAGGATTCCATACATTGTGGTGCTTTTACCGCTACCTGTGGGACCAGTGATGAGTACTAACCCAAAGGGGAGATTGGATAGATTTTTAATCTGCGCTAATTCCATCTCGCCAAAACCCAAAGATTCCAAAGGGATTAATGTTTTGTGTTTATCTAGGATTCTAAGCACTAGCGATTCCCCTTGCACTAAGGGCAAAGTAGAAACACGAAAATCAAAGCTCTGCGTCTCTTTTGCAATATTCTTTAGTTGCAAAGAGAATCTGCCATCTTGTGGTCGCCTAGATTCCGTTAAATTCAAATGCGCTAATAGCTTAATGCTAGCACTAAGTGGCGCAAACAGCCACATCGCAAAACAAAATTTCTCCACCAAAACGCCATCAATGCGGAATCGCACCCGCACATTTTCCATATCAAGCTCTATATGCACATCGCTTGCGCGCGCATTAATGGCAAGTTGCAAGAGAAAACAAACAAGGGCTTGTATGCTAGAATCGCGCTCTTTAGATTCCGCGTAAATTTCCTGTTTGATTTGCGCTAGAAGATTCTCTAAATACGCATTTTGCTCTAAAGCCTGCATTTGACTTTCAAACTCGGATTCTAAAATCTCACTAAAGACAATGTTATAACCTGACAAAATACTTTTTATTGTCGCTTTGTGTGGATTAGTGGCGCAGTTGAGCAAGGCAATTTCTACATTGTTTATATCCGCTGTCTTGATAATTGCACCAA
Organism: Helicobacter sp.; assembly: GCA_022766795.1. Taxonomy (GTDB): domain Bacteria; phylum Campylobacterota; class Campylobacteria; order Campylobacterales; family Helicobacteraceae; genus Helicobacter_D. The sequence continues at coordinate 7,301 of JALEPE010000066.1, read as the reverse complement.
AATAACGCATTTGTTCTGCGTTTAACAAAGTTTTTGCCATTAAATTTTATCCCCTTGCATTTGCTCTAATAACCTAAAAAGTGCGTCATTATGGTGCTGTAACAAAAAATTTTCTAAAATTAACATCGCCTCTTGCTTGTTTCCCTCTAAATACAATGCCTTAGTAAAAATTTCCCAACTCTCAATATTTTTGGGATTTTTAGCATTTATTTGCAAGGCTAGATTTTTCGCTTGCATATAATTTTGCGCTTCCATTGCTGCACGCGCTTGATGCAAGATGCTTTGCAACTCTACATTGTGCTTAGAGGCTTTTTCCGTGCTTGTTAGCATAATTTTAGGCTGCGTTGGCTTTGTAGAATCTCTATGTAATTGGGATTTTATATTGTGTTGCATAGCAGGCTTTAGAGCGGGATTTAAGCTTAGATATTGCACCGCGATATAGCCAAGCTCTGTATGCAAAAATCCATTTTCAACTTCCCCATACACACAAATTTGCTTACCTCTTGGGAGTGTTTGCAAAATTTGCGATTCCTTATTAGGAGATTGACGCACATTTAGCGCGGTCGCTTGCGTATAAAAGCAAGGTTTATTAGAGGGCTTCATTGCATCTGTATCTCCCATATTTGCACCAAAAATTATCATTACTATACCCAAAACCACACACGCTACCGCAAACCGCATTATCACTCCTTAATCACACTATATCCCAAATCCTCTAAGCTTAAATGCCCTACATCATCAATAATTCTAGGTGCAATAATAAAAACAATCTCTTCCGTGCTCGTGGAATCTTGCGTGTAAGAAAACAAGGACTTAATGAGTGGAATATCTCCAAGAAGTGGAATCTTATTGTACTCTTGTGAAGTATTTTGTGCAATGAGTCCGCCTAGAATCACTTTTTGGCTATTTTTGACTTTCACCATTGCGCTTAGTTGGTTTGTTGTAAGATTTGGAGGCGTTTCAAAGGCGTTAGCAGCAATTTTAGTTTGCAAATCTTTCGTGCGCGTGATAGAGGGATTAATTTTAAGCATAATAAAATCCTCAAACACCAAAGGTGTGATGTCCAATAACACACCTGCAAAAATGCTCGGATATTCATTGTTTGTGTTAGTAAGTGTGGTTTGTGCATTGACATTTTGATAAATATTACTCTTTTTGTAGCGTAAAATATCGCCCACGCTAATCAATGCGGGTTGGTTATTGAGTGTTAGCACTTTTGGATTTGAAATAGAATGCACTTCGCCATATCCTTGTAAAAATTCCACAATGCGCGTTAAACTAAGTCCTGCTGAAAAAATATTTAGTCCATATTGCAAACTTTTCCCTCCACTTCCTCCAACAAGGCTAAGTCCGCTTGCATTCCCCACTTGTCCATTTCCGCCAAAGGACGCACCCTCGCTAAAGGGCGGAATCGTAACATTTTGCAAATTATACAAATTATCCCAATTTACGCCCATACTACGTGCATTGTTATGGCGCACACTTAGAATCTGTACATCAATTAACACCTGCTTTTGCAATCTTGCTTGTAGATTTGCAAGATAGGATTCCACCTTTTTTAATGTCTTTTTATCGCCCTTAACGCTAATCAGTCCCGCACCTTTGTTAATAATCACATCGCCATTGTTTTCTTTAACCTCAAGCATTGCGAGAATCTCATCGCTAATATTTTCCCAAAAGTTAAATCCATCCTCACTTTTGATATGGATTCCAGATTGGCTTACGCGCTCAAGCAACCCATTTTGCGCTTGCATATTGCTTTGACCTTCATCATTATTAATCGCAACTGCCGTGTTGCTAATGCCCTGCCGATGTGTGTTTAAATAATTGATTTTAAAGGTTTTTGTATCTTGGAGTTTTAAATGCAGCACATCATTCTCAAAACTATAATGCAAATTAAGCGCATCAAATAGCAAGTCTAGGATAAATAGCAAATCTTTATCCTTAAAATTAATCATAGGCAACTTTTGTGCTAATCGCGATTCTACTTCCGCTTCGTCCCAAATTACGCTAAAAGCACAAGCAGTAGAAAACTCCTTTAAAATCGCATTAGCACTAATAGAATAATCCTGCACACTTAAGTTAAACACGCGATTTTCACAGGCAAAAGTCGGGATTATCCCAAGCAATAAAAGGGCTAAAACTCTAAACATTCATCATAGTCCCCGCATTAATATTGGTTTTTGATAGCAGAGTTTTTGCGGGCTTTGTGGATTTTGAGCTTCTACAATGACAACACAGGAATCTTGAATTTGTAACAATTTAAAGCTTTTATTTTGGTGCAAAAAATTAGAATTTAACGCAATCCAACCACCATTAATATTTGCCTTATTATGTAAGATTCCATAGAGTTTTAAGTTTTGTGCTTGTGGATTGTGGGATTCCATACCCTCACCATAATAAAATGGGTCTGCACGCACAAGAATCACAAATAAAGCCGTTAAGGCAAATAATCGTGATACCATACACATTACAGCGCACCCAAATGCGCTTTAGTATATAATACTAAATCCTGCGTGGTAGAATTTGGATAAAGTTGTAAAGTTTGAATATGCAGTTGTGGCTGCGTTTGCAAGGAATCCAAAAAGCTTAAAATATTGCCATATTTACCCTGCACAAACACCTTAATAACGTCCTTTGCTTGGCTGATTTCTACGTGGTGCAAAGCATTAGCATTTGCAAGATCTTTTAAGAAATACACGCCAAATTTCTTTTCTAAAAGTTGCTTTTGCTGCTCTTGTGTCGCAATATTCTGCTCTAACAACGTAATTGCGTCTTGCAAAGTATGTGTATCTTTTTCATCAATATTTTGCGCAACAAGCAAGGCATTTTCTAGCGCAAAGATTTCCTGTTCTAATTGCATTTTTTGTGTGCGTTTTTGCGTAACTTTAAACTTTGTGCGCTCAAAACTTGGGATAAAAATTAGTGCAAATCCCAGCAAAAACACTAGCGCATTGAGCAAGATGATTTCGCGTTTGGAGCGAGCCTGCAAAAACACTTCTAGTTTGTTAAGAATCTCCATAAGATTCCTTTAGATTTAAAATTTCAACCCAAGTGAATACACCATAAGTTTCCATTGCCTGAATCAACCCTAGCGATTCTTTTTCTAAAAGCTCAAGAATCTTTAGAGAATTTCCACCCAATAAAAGCAAGGATAACACATCATTATCTAGTGCAAAATATACGATTTTAACACGATGCTTCTCTAAATACGGACTCAATGTGTCAATCCAAGTCGCGGGCTGCGGATTTAAATATATGGAATCCTTAAGCAAAGCGGCATTATTTTGATGAATTGTTGTTAGAGACTCTAGTTTTTCTTGCATAGCAAACATTTCTTTTTGCGTATTTGTACGATTCTGCGCTAAGGTGTCCAGTTCAAGCTTTAAGGCACTAACCCGCCCTTGCAAGTCTAAATTTTCTCTCCCTTGCAAAAACATAATCGCTGTCATAATCACCCACAAAAGCGCGCCAATAGAGATTCCAACCCCAAACATCTTAAGGGCAATTCCACTTCTACGGCATAAAAATGGTATAGTTTTCTCAAGCGGATTAAAATTATAAGATTCTACCAATTCCACACTTTCTAAATGTCGCGTGATGGAATGCAATGTGAATTTCTGCTTCACGCGCTCTAGTGTGGCTAAAACATTTGCTTTGGTTTCTTGCGCCTCCCAAAAATAAATCTCTGTAATGCCATATTCTTGGGTTAATGGCTCCAATGCCTCTAAATTAAAATCTCTCCCTAAATACTGCACAGCAATGATTTCACCCTTATGGTATAACACATAGGTAAATTCCAAAAATTCATCTAAAACTAAAAAGCACTGATATTCCAAGCCTGCGTGCAAAAATTGCGTGCAAAAAAAGCAAGGGTGGCTCAAATAAGATTCTGCACTTTTAACATAATCCTTTAAAGATTCCTTGTCAATAAGTATGCAATGGTAAGCTGTAAAACTCTGTGATGGAGCGTAGCATAAAAAATATTCTCTATCTTTTGGTAGGTTTAAAATCGTGCAAACTCTATATTCTAAAAAATCCCCTAAAGATTCCCCATAAGATGATATTTCCTCTAACTCTGCATCTTTTAAAATCAGTGTATAAAATCTAATGGCACTTGCGCGAAAAGTTTTTAACACGACAATCCTTGCATTTTAATCGTTAGTCTCTTGAGGATTTAATCATCAAGCGTCGCGCAAATCGCCTCTAACTCCAGCTATTATTCTATAAATATATTTTAATATCACTTAAACATATTTATTTTTTCTATACATTGCCGTGCAACACTGAATTATCGGTATTTTTATGTGGCTCTAGTATAAATTTGTAACATATTTGCGCCAAAGCGTAGAATCTATACGACAAAAAATTGAAAAATATTACACTTAAAAATTATAATCCAACAAGCCTATTTACCTAATGTTTATTTTCACAACTTAAAATACGCTAGCCGTTTTGTATTAAATTTTTAGGAAACACAGTGGAGCATTTAGGATTCCCCCCGCTTACAATCGCGATTTTTACAATTTTTGTCATTCTCTCTCTTGGTATTGATTTTCTAGGACACAAAGACGATAAGCCTATGTGTTTAAAATCTGCTAGCATTTGGTCTCTTTTTTGGGTTTTTATCTCCATTCTTTTTGGCTTATTTGTATATTATGAACACGGCAAAGAAATGGCTTCCTTATTTTTCGCGGGGTATATCCTAGAAAAATCCTTATCGGTGGATAATCTTTTTGTGATTATGGCGATTTTTTCTTGGTTTAAGATTCCGCAAGATTATCGCCATAGGGTCTTGTATTTTGGAATCATTGGCGCAATCCTCTTTCGCCTAATCTTTGTGGCGATTGGAAGCAGTTTGTTTTTTCTTAGCCATTGGGTGCAACTCGTCTTTGGCTTGATTATTTTATGGACTGCCATTATAATGCTTAAAAAAGGCGATGAAAAGGAGGAGATAGAGGATTATTCTAGCCATTTAGCCTATAAGCTTGTGTATAAATATTTTTCAGTCTTTCCAAAAATCGTTGGGCATCATTTTTTTATCAGCAGAAAAACACTTGCGCTCGCACTGCAAGAGAATCCAAACATCAAATTTTCAGATAAAGGCGCAATCATCGCAACGCCTCTCTTTTTGTGCTTGTGCATCATAGAATTTAGCGATGTAATGTTTGCCTTCGATAGCGTTCCAGCCGTGATTGCCGTCTCACAAGAACCGCTTATTATTTACTCGGCGATGATTTTTGCCATACTTGGCTTAAGGGCATTGTATTTCGTGCTTGAAGCCTTGAAAGAATACCTCATCTATTTAGAAAAAGCAGTGATTGTGTTACTCTTTTTTATCGCAATAAAAATCTTGCTCAACGCTTCATATAATATGTTTGGAATCGGATTTGAGATTCCGCCCCTTATTAGCTTATATGTCATTGCTTTTATTTTATTTGCAGGAATCTTTTTGAGTATTGTATTGCCCAGAAAATAGAATCCCAAAGGTGAGCCATTGTAGATTCTTTGGTTTGCGCAATTATGGATTGCTTCAGCTTTGCCTCGCAATGACAGAGCATAAGACGCAATGACCAAGTGGTGGAATCCCACAATGACGCAGTGGAATTACATACAAAAATTTAAATATTTTTTTACTAATTTATTAAAAAATATTTAATTATTAAAAATAATTTACAATTTTTATGATATTTGTAAATTTTTGCTACTTTTTGCAATATAATTCTGCGTTAATTTATCTTTCAAAGGTGGGAATATGGAATTTCTAATGTCCTTAAGTGAAGGAACACAATTTAGCATTCAGCTAATTATTGTCCTTATTTGTTTGTTTTATGGAGCAAAAAAGGGTGGAATCGCACTCGGGCTTTTAGGTGGCGTTGGGCTTTTGGTTTTGGCTTTTGGTTTTGGTGTGCAGCCCGGCAAACCCGCAGTTTCTGTTATGCTTACGATTCTAGCAGTGGTTGTCGCAAGTGCGACTTTACAAGCAAGTGGTGGCTTAGATGTAATGCTACAAATCGCAGAAAGAATTCTAAGGAGAAATCCGCGATTCTTAACGATTTTAGCCCCCTTTGTCACTTGCTTTTTGACGATTCTTTGCGGGACAGGGCATGTGGTTTATACAATGATGCCTATCATCTATGATATTGCCATCAAAAATGGAATCCGCCCCGAGCGTCCAATGGCAGCCTCTTCTATCTCCTCTCAAATGGGAATTATTGCAAGTCCAGTATCTGTGGCAGTTGTATCTCTCACTGCGTTTTTGCTCAATGCTAAAACACATTTAGCGGGATTTGATGGCTATGTGGATTTGCTTAAAATCACGATTCCAGCGACTTTGTGCGGTGTTTTGGTTGTTGGGATTTTTTCTTGGTTTAGAGGCAAGGATTTGGATAAAGATGAGGAGTTTCAAGAGAGGCTAAAAGATGAGGAATTCAAAAAGTATGTCTATGGAGATTCTAAAACCTTGCTTGGTGTTAAGCTTCCCGGCGTTCAATGGGCTGCAATGTGGATTTTCTTAGGCGCAATCGCAATCGTTGCAATTTTGGGTGCGTTTCCGGAGTTGCGTCCGCATTTTGAAGTCAAAGGCGTCAGTAAGCCGATGAGTATGGTGGATACGATTCAAATGTTTATGCTTCTTGCGGGTTCTGCTTTGCTCATTTTCACAAAAGTAGATGCAGGTAAAATTGGCAAAAATGAAATTTTCCGCTCTGGTATGATTGCGCTTGTTGCGGTGTTTGGAATCTCTTGGATGGCAGATACAATGTTTGCGGTGCATACTCCGATGATGAAAGCTGCTCTAGGAAGCGTGGTGCAAGATTATCCTTGGACTTATGCGATTATGCTTTTGCTCATTTCAAAATTTGTTAATTCACAAGCCGCTGCGATTGCCGCATTTGTGCCTTTAGCATTGGGAATTGGTGTGCATCCTGCAATCATCGTGGCTTTTGCTCCTGCGTGCTATGGGTATTATATTTTGCCAACTTACCCAAGCGACTTGGCTACGATTCAGTTTGATAGAAGCGGCACAACACATATTGGTAAGTTTGTTATTAACCATAGCTTTATTTTGCCCGGATTGATTGGCGTGTTTAGCTCTTGTGTGTTTGGATATCTTTTCGCAATGTTCGCGGGGTATTTGGGATAGTTGTTATTAATTTAGATTCCACCTTTGTGGAATCTACTTATAATTTTATAGATTCTCCAGTCTTTTAAGCAAACTCTTTTACTTCGCATTATACACTTCCGCATAAACTTAATAAGGCAATGGAATGAGGATTAGACAAATTATTTTAATGTTTTTT
>JALEPE010000085.1 GCA_022766795.1 Helicobacter sp. | reverse complement strand
ATACAAGAGGAATCGCAATATTTAGAGAGTTTATATAAAATCTTTCATTGCTTTTTAGAAGCAAAAGAAAGTTATTATAGGCAAAATAATTGCTTAAGCTTTAATGCAGTGGCGTCTAAGGTTTATATGCTATTACACAATGATTTGATTAGCAAAGATTTTTTATATTTTCGTCTTGATAGCACGTTGAGCCATATTTTAATAGATGAATTTCAAGATACAAGCATTTTGCAATATGAGATTCTAAAACCCTTGATTGATGAAATAAAATCTGGAATCGGGCAGAAAAATTTTCTTAGAAGCTTTTTTTATGTCGGTGATGTAAAGCAGTCAATTTACCGATTCCGTGGAGGGAATCCCAAGCTATTTGAAATTGCGGCAAAAGATATGCATAAACATCATTTGGATTCCAATTATCGCAGTGCGCGCAATATTGTAGAATTTGTCAATCACACCTTTAAAGATTGTATTCCAAATTTTATTCCACAGATTCCAAAATCTAGCACGCAAGGCTTTGTTTGTGTCAAAGAATGTGAGGGTGAAAGTTTATATCAAGAAATTGTAGAATCCCTAAAGGTGCTCAAAGCAAAAGGTGCTCAAGATGAGGACATAACGATTCTTTGTTTTAATAATGATACGATTGTAGAATTAGCACAATTTTTACAGAAAGAGCATTTCAAAGTTGTAATAGAAGCAAGCGCAAAGCTTATTAACCATAATGAAGTGCGCGCAATCATTAATTTATTGCAATTTATTCACACACAAAATCCACTCTTTAGGGATTCCTTTTTAATGCTGCTTGGGATTGAAGTTTGTGCTAAAGAGTGTGCGAAATTAGAGGACTTTTTGCAGACTATACAGGCAAAACAAATCTTAAAACAATCTCCCGCGCATTGTATTTTAAGAATTATGGAATCTTATTGCATTGCAAGTTTAAGTGCAAAGAAATTTTTAGAATCCACTTTGCAATATACAAACTTGGAGGAACTTTTAAGTGAGATTAAGAATCTAGCATTAGATATTGTGTCTAGCGATTTTTATGGGATTAAGTTAATGACGATTCATAAATCTAAGGGACTAGAATTTGAAAATGTATTTGTGGTAGATAAAACAAGTAGAGAAAACACACAAAATAATGCCGTATTTTTTGACTTTCAAGAAGATGATGTGGCAATCAAGCGGATTTTTAAAAACAGCAATAAACTGCGTCAAAGCCTTGATAATGTTTATAATAATGCGCTTTTAAAAGAGGAAGCATTAAAAATGCAGGATTTAAAAAATCAGCTTTATGTCGCCTTTACACGCGCAAAAACAACGATGTACATCTTTAAACTTACTCAAAAAAGTGCATTTGAGATTCTAAATTTAAACGCAACAACTTGGGGCGATTGTGCAATACCATTTGCAAAAAATATTATGACAGATAAAAAAGCAGATTTTTGTAAAATTTTGGAGCATAAATATAGCCTAGAGAATCTAGGACGACAAAGAGAGATTTATACGCAAGAACAAGACGAAAAAGAGGTGCTAGAAGCAGATTTAGGAGTGCGTTACTCCTTACAAAGCACTTATTATGGAATCGCGCTACATTTTGCAATGGAACAGAAATTAAAGCAGCAAATTAACGATTCCATTCTTTTAGAGATTTTACATAACAAATTTGGTTTTTATTTGGAGTTGCGTAGTTTAGAAAAAATCTTACATCGTGCGAATTTGCTTTTAAAAAATGAAAATTTTATTGAAATTGTGGCTAAAGGAAAGGTAAAATGTGAAATTCCTTTTTTATCTAATGGCAAGCAAAAACGTTTAGATCTTCTAATCCTAGGAAAGAATGAGGCTTGGATTGTGGATTACAAAAGTGGTGCTCCACGAGATTCTCACGCGGTGCAGGTGCGTGAATATGTGGAATGTGTTAGTGAGATTTTGCATAAAAAAACGCACGGATACATTCTTTATAATAGTGAGCAAGAAGGAAAATTGGTTGAAATTACATAAGGAGAAGTATGGAATCGGAAAATAAAAGCGGTTTTTTAGCAACCTTTAGCAAAATTACACAAAGTGAATCTTTTGCGGGAATCTTATTGCTATGTTGTGCGGTTTTAGCGATGATTGTAGCAAATTCACCGCTAAGCGATACGTATGCTGGGCTTTGGAAAACGCAGTTTGGTTTTAGTATCAATGGGACATTTATTGGAATGAGCTTAGAGCATTGGATTAATGATGTCCTAATGGCATTTTTCTTTTTGGTTGTTGGTTTAGAGATTAAACGTGAAGTGCTGTTTGGGGAATTAGCAGGGTTTAAACGCGCGGCACTACCGATTATTGCGGCACTTGGAGGAATGGTTGGACCTGGTTTGATTTATTTTGCGCTTAATGGAGGAACTGCGTCTGAACACGGCTTTGGGATTCCAATGGCAACAGATATTGCTTTTGCACTTGGTGTGCTTTCAACATTGGGCAAACGTGTTTCTGTATCTGTGAAAGTATTTTTGGTTTCTTTGGCAGTTGCAGATGATTTGGGTGCAATTATTGTGATTGCCCTATTCTATTCAAGTGGAATCGCATTGGAATGGCTACTTGTATCCGCAGGAATCGTAGCTGTGCTGATTATTCTAAACAAAATGGGCGTAAAAGCATTAACACCTTATATGATTTTAGGTGTTTTTCTATGGATTGCAGTGCATAATTGCGGTGTGCATGCAACGATTGCAGCTGTAATGCTCGCCTTTACGATTCCTGTTGCACCTAGGATTGATACACTTTCTTTTATGGAAAAGTTAAAGAATATTGTTAGCCATTTTCAAGAAGCAGAAACCAAAAAAGATGGAATCTTACTACAAAATGAACAACTAGAAGCCTTACACCATTTAAGCAAAGACAAGAATGCTGTGCAAAATCCGCTTTTGCGTTTAGAACACGCGCTTGCGCCTTATAGCAATTATTTGATTATGCCGATTTTTGCTTTTGCAAATGCGGGTGTAACCATTGGTTCTAATATTGATTTTGGTGTGGATTATGTATTTCTTGGAATCTTTTTAGGGCTTGTTGTTGGAAAGCCTATTGGAATTTTCTCTTTTACATTCATTGCAGAAAAACTTGGAATCGCGGCACGTCCAGCGGGTGTTTCTTGGGTAGAAATTTTTGGTGCTGGGACATTAGGAGGAATTGGATTTACAATGTCAATGTTTGTAACAAACCTTGCCTTTAGTGGAGAACACGCGCTTATTGCAACAGATGTTGCTAAAATTTCTATTCTGATCGCTTCTTTAAGTGCTGGAATCTTGGGAAGTATTTTCTTTCTTGTGCGCAACAAAGCAGTGCATGCACACGAGTAAATACTATAGAATCGCAAATTTGATTTTGCGATTCTATTAAAACAACTTAAAAGGGCAGCAGTCTAAGAGTTGCCTTTGCTTATTCTTAATCATTTCGGGTTTAATGTGGTATGTATTGCTGATGATGTCTTTTAGGGATTTTGGATTGGAAAGATAAGTAAACAGTGTATGAATATTTAAGGCTGAATGTTCCTCTATATCGTATGCGGAATAATAGTCTAAAAATTTAAAGTTTTGTGCTATACGCATTGTATCGGTTGCGACAAGTCTGATATTTGGAATCCCGAAACTATCTGCGACAATCAATCCGTGCAATGCGGAGCTTACAATCATTTCACATTGCGCAATTTGCTTAAGAATCTCTAAAACGTCGTTATGCACATCAATAACAATACAATTTTGCAGTTTAGATATTTCTTGAAAAATTGGTAGATATGTTTCGGTGTGGTGTGGGATTATGCCAAAACAATAACGTTTTTCTTGCTTTTTAATGAGTTTTGCAGCTAATATTCCGGGGTCTGCTAAAGCAATATCCCTTAAATGCACTCTTGTGATATTCTCCAAACGCTCTTTGCTTCTCTTACCCCGCAAGGCATACACATCTAGTTTTCTTAAAAATGTATTTTCTATTTGCATAGGATCTGTTAAGAATCCAGAACCCCAAACCTTCATCGCAGGAGAAGCGTCAATGGCTTGCCGTAAATCCATATTGTTTTCAAGATTATTTGGCATAATAAAAGCACCCAAAGTACTTCCTATACAGGTTGCTTCAAATTTTAATATGCTAGTTAAGCTGAGTTCGGGGGGGCAATTGTAGTTGCAAAAAGCTCTGCAAATAAATTTTCATTCAATAAATCGCCAAAATTTCTCTCGCCATAATTCCAGTAACATAAAGAAAGCATAATTTCTCCTCCAATGTCTTTAAGATTAAATACAAATTTCTGTTTTAAAGCAAACAACTGCTTGTCCGATGATTTGCACTAAAGTGGGTTTTTTGTCTTTAATTTCTACATTCACGCGCATACCGCCCATTCTCTTGATGGCTTCTCCTTGCAGAATCGCAAAGGAGAGATTGTTTTTGGTTTCTAGGTGTTTTGCGATTCTATAATACACCAAATAAGCACCCAATGCTCCATTGGCGTTGCCAGTAACTGGGTCTTCTGCAACACCCGCTGCGGGAGCAAACATTCTCCCACGCACGAGCGGTTCTGTGTTAAAATCAAGTGTGAAAACATAATATCCATTGCAATGAATCTCTGCGCTAAGGGTGCTTAAGCTTTCCAAGTTTGGTTTAAGAGAGTTTAAAAGTTGATTGTCTTTAATCCCAATCATAACCTTTGAGTGTCCAGTAGAGGCAATGGCGATGGGGCAATCTTCCCGCATATTTTGCAAGTGGATTCCCAATGCTTCAAGGATTCTCTTTGCAGTGGGCGTATCTAGTGGTTTTTCCACTTGTGGTGTTCCTTGTGTCATCGTGATATTAAAATCATCGTTTTCTTGTGTAATATCCACAGGTAGAATCCCTGCCTTTGTCTTTTGCAGCACCCTCCCTATTTTTCCTGTCTCTAAAGCCCTAATATAATGGGCGGCAATCGTTGCGTGTCCGCAAATAGGGACTTCTTTTGTGGGAGTAAAGAATCGCACTTCTATATCGTAATGACTAGAATTGGGCGAGAGGATAAAGGCGGTTTCGGAATTGTTTAATTCTCTTGCGATTTGCTGCATTTGCTCTTCGCTTAAACCATCGGCATTCAAGACGACTCCTGCAGGATTCCCGCAAAATCTATTTTTTGTAAAGGAATCCACTTGATAAATATTATAGGTTTTCATCGTTTGCCTTTATCATTTTTCTAAAATGATTCCGCATTCTAAATGGTGCGTGTGTGGAAATTGGTCAAAAAATGCGCAATGCGCAATCGTATGTGTTTGTTTTAGAATCTCTAAATCTTTTGCTAGAGTGTGTGGATTGCAAGAGATATAAAGAATGTTTTGGAATCTTTGGAGGAATTGACAGACACTCTCCCCAAGCCCAGCGCGTGGAGGATCTACAAATACACTTTGAAAATCATAACTACTTAGCGCAATATCCTTTAGTCTATTAAAGCTTCTCACTCCATTGAAAGCTTCTATACATTCTGTTCCGCTTAGTCGGATAAAATCAATGTTTGCGATTCCATTGGCTTCACACGCAAATCGCGCCGCTTTAATAGAGGTTTTAGAAATTTCTGTTGCAAGGATTCTGCGAAATTTTTGCGCTAATGGAATCGTAAAATTACCACACCCACAATACATTTCTAGCAAATCGTGCGTGTGGGAATCTCGCAAATGTTGTAATACCCAAGCAATCATTTGAATATTCATTGCGGTGTTGGGTTGCGTGAAAGAACCTTCAAAATATTGATAGGTGTAAGTCGTGTTTAGAATCTTGAGAGATTCTATTAAATAATCTTTGCCTACGATAAGTTTAGTGCCTCTGCAACGTCCGATAAGATTGATTTTATAATTTAAGGCAGATTGTAGTTTTTGACGCAAATTTTCTGCTTCTTTCTTCCAAGATTCTGTGAGATTCTTGTGGTAAATGAGAGTTAAAAGAATCGCATTGGTTTTTGTGGAGAGAATCTCTAGGCTAAAAAGCCGTGTCGTGAAATCTGAAAATGTAGCTGTGTTGAATAAATCCCTTAAAACACGCAAGGTTTGTTGGATATTGGGCAGTAAATTGGGGCAGTTTTCTATAAGGACAAAGCGGGATTCTTTTTTCTCTGCTTGGTGGGAGCGGCGCATTGCAAAGTGGATTTTATCTCCCAAATGATAGATTCCAATCTCTGCGCGCGCCCGAAAACCAGAATCGCAGCCGCTAAAAACTTCATAGGATTTTAAGTTTAATAAATGGCTTACTTCTAAAGTTTTGGATTCTAAAGTAATTTCTGTGCAACCGCCACAAATTCCAAGATATTTACACGTCATTGCTACCGAAAACTTTGCACTAGATTCATTGTAAGCAGATTAAAGCCATCAACTAAGATAAAGATAAGAATCTTAAAAGGCAGGGAAATCATTGTGGGTGGCAACATCATCATTCCCATTGCCATCAAAATGGAGCTAATAACCATATCAATCACCAAAAAAGGCAAATAGAGTAGGAATCCGATTTGAAAGGCGGTTTTCATCTCGCTAATGATAAAGGCAGGCAAGGCAATGGTTAGTGGCACATCTTGCGCAGTTTGTGGATTTTCAATGTTGCGGATACGATAAAATAACGCTAAATCTTTTGGGCGCGTGTTGCGAATCATAAAGTCTTTAAAGGGTTGAGAGGCGCGCAAAAATGCTTCATCGTAAGGAATCTCTTTTGCGATATAGGGAGCAATGCCTTGATTGTAGCCCTCTTTGGCAACAGGTTCCATAATAAACATTGTTAAAATTAGCGCAAAAGACACGAGCAGTTGCGTGGGCGGGGATTGTTGCGTCCCCATTGCAGTGCGCAAAAACGCAAGAACGACAAGGATTCTAGCGAAACTTGTCGCCATTAGAATCAAAGAGGGAGCTAAAACAAGTAGTGTTAAAATCGCAACAATGTTTAATGTTGTAACCAAATCGCCCGGTTCGGTGGGCGCGGTGAGTGTTAAATCCACGGTTGGAATCGTGGGGGTTTGCGGTGTTGTAGGTTCTGCGCCTAGAAGCAATCCTATACTAAAGCAAAGCACTAAAAATAGGCGTAACACTAAAGATTCCTTATTGGTTCAACGAGTGGAGTTGCATTAAATTCTTGGGATTCTTGCGTATTTTTCTTATTGTTTTGCAATATGTCGTTCTCTAATTGTTTCCTCTCAATCACGCGTTCCAAAATATTTTGCACTCTGTGTAAATGCCTATCATCTGGATAGAATCGAAATTCCACACGCCGATTGATTTGTTTATTTTCATCAGAAGTATTAGGCAGGACAAAATTGCTTGCCCCACTACCAAAAGAAGTTATCTTGCTGGGATCTACTTTATTTTCTAACAGCACACGTGATACACTTAATGCTCTAAGTGCGCTTAAGCCCATATCGTCTTTATATTTTTGTGTGGGAATGATTGGGGAATTATCTGTGTATCCTATGACATCAATATGTAAATGTGGGGGCATTTTTTGCAAGACAAGTGCAAGACGTTTTAAAAATAGAATCTCATCGGAGTTGCGCAAGGTTGTTTCGCCTCTCTCAAAAAGCAACTTGCCATTAAAACGCAAAATAAAACCTTCGCTCCCATCGTCAATAATATTTGAAGGTCCCAAAGATGTTTTTACACTTTCTTTAAAGTCTAGAATCATACTTTCAATTAAACGCACTTCTTCGGCAGTTTCTGGGTCTGTTGTCATATCGGCTTGTTGCTGAATCCGCGTATTGTCTGGTTCAATCTTGATTCCACCACTTAGCAAAGATAAAGAACCCTTTAAGCTTGCTTCTGCCTCCGTGAGTTTTTTAGCATCAAAGGTTACCATTGATAAGAGCAAAATAAAAAAGGTGAGAATCAATGTAACCATATCCCCATAAGTTCCAAGCCAAAGCGGCATAACCTTTGGGCAATCACAAGGCGGACAACGTTTTCCCATTCTACCCTACTCTAAAACCTATTCAAACTGACTGACGCGTTGATTTGGCGGCAAGAATGTTAGTAATTTTGCTTCAAGAGCACGCGGATTATCCCCTGCTTGAATAGACATAATCCCCTCAATGATAAGCAATTTTACTAACGCTTCATCATTTGCGCGGATATTGAGAATATTTGCAATAGGAGAACCCACAACATTCCCAATAAAAGAACCATAAAAAGTTGTAAGTAACGCAACCGCCATCGCAGGTCCAATAGAAGCAGGGTCGGACATATTCAAAAGCATCGCAACCAAACCAATGAGCGTTCCAAGCATTCCATACGCTCCTGCATAAGAAGCCCAAGTATCAAAAATCCCTGCATTTGCTTTATGGCGATCCAGTGTTCTATCCATATCGGTTTCTAATAAATCCCGAATACTATCGGGTTCTGCGCCGTCAATCGCCATATTCAACCCGCGTTTTAAAAACTCATTTTCCTCTTGATTAGATTGTTGCTCTAAAGAGAGAATCCCATCGCGTCTTGCTTGTGTGGAATAATCCACAAGTTTTTTGATAAGTCCCGGCACATCAAATGTCTGTGGTTTAAAGGCAATCATAAAAAAAGTTGGGGCTTTTTTTATATTTTCCATTTTGTAACCAATAAACAAACTTGTAATGGAACCCCCAATTGTAATCAACATTGAAGGCACATCAAAATAAGGTGCGATTCCAACTCCAAGCATCATTGCTGTTCCAAGCAATATGAACGACAGCGACATACCAATAACCGTAGCTAAATCCATATTATTCTCCAAACCTACTTCAAAAACAACTTTTAAAAAATCCGCTAATTTTAAACTTTATTGCGTTAAAATCTGTTTAAATTATTTTTAAAATATGGAATCGCAAAATGGAAAAACAGTCTTTATCAATTGTTATTTTAGCAGCAGGAAAAGGAACGCGTATGCGCTCCAATACACCTAAGGTCTTACATAAAATTTGTGGGCGTGAAATGTTGTATTATAGCATTAAAGAATCGTTACTCTTAAGTGATGATGTATGTGTTGTTTTAGGGTTTGAAGGGGAGAAAATTGAAAACACGATGCGCATATATTTTGAGGATAAAATCCGCTTTTTGTATCAAGATATTGAGAATTTTCCCGGAACTGGAGGGGCATTAAAATCCTATCAACCAAAATATCAAAAAGTGCTTGTGTTAAATGGGGATATGCCTTTAGTTCAAGCAAGTGAATTAGAGAGATTTTTAGATACAGACACCCCTATTACAATGAGTGTTTTAGAATCGCGAAACCTTAGCGGTTATGGGCGTGTGATTATCACAGATGGTGAAGTGCGAGAAATCATCGAAGAAAAAGATGCGAGTGCAAAAGTTCTTGCTATAAATACATTAAATGCAGGGGTTTATTGCTTTGATAAGGAGATATTAGAATCTTATATTCCAAAACTTAGCAATCACAATGTGCAAGGTGAATATTATCTAACCGATGTGATTGCGTTAGCTAGACAAGATTCCATAAAAATTGCTCCATTGTTTGTGCAGTTAGAGAATTTTCAAGGCGTAAATGATAAATTGGATTTAGCCAAGGCAGAGGAAGTATTGAATGCCAGAATTAAAACATTTTGGATGAAGCGAGGCGTGATTATGCATTTACCGGAAACGATTTATATTGAAGAGAGTGTGAAGTTTTTTGGTGAATGTGTAGTGGAAAATGGTGTTTGTATTTATGGGAATTCTAAAATCACCGCTTCCCATATTAAAGCCCATAGCATTGTGGAATCCAGCACTATTATGGATAGTGATGTGGGACCCTTAGCGCATTTGCGCCCAAATAGCATTGTGAGAAACTCGCATATCGGAAATTTTGTTGAAACCAAAAATTCCGAGTTAAATGGCGTAAAAGTTGGGCATTTAAGTTATCTTGGCGATAGCGAGGTGGGCAGTGGCACAAATATTGGTGCAGGCTTTATCACTTGCAATTATGATGGCAGAGCGAAATACAAAACCAAAATTGGTAAAAATGTATTTATTGGTAGCGATTCTCAAGCGATTGCACCTATTACTATTGAAGATGATTGTTTGGTAGGAGCAGGAAGCACGATTAGACGGAATCTTAAAAAAGGTGAGTTTTTCATCACTTGCGGTAAAGAAGTGATAAAAGAAGGGTTTTTTTATAAATTTTTCAACAAAAAAGCATAAAATTGCGCCTTTTATTTAATACTGGGAAATATACAATGCAAATAAAATTAAATGGAGAAATTATCCACACAAATTCTAAGACGATTACAAATCTTTTAGAGGAATATTCTATTACAGCAAAAAGTGTGGCAGTGGCAGTCAATTTAGAGGTAGTCAAGCAAGAAAAATGGGATTCTTATTATTTAAAAGAAAATGATATTATAGAGTGTTTAACCTTTATGGGTGGTGGATAATTAAAGGGTTATCATCACTCACTACATTTAAAAAATAAGGAAAATAAAATGGGTATTAAAACTTCTATTATAGGCGTTAGCGGTTATACAGGTTTGGAGCTTGTAAAATTACTCTTAGGACATACACAGTTTGAGTTAAATAGCGTGTATGCGAGCGAGAATCATACAGATATTGCTACTTTACACCCTTGTTTAAAAGATATTGTAAAAATTCCAGTTTTAGAACCAAATATTAAGCATATTACAGAAAATTGTGAGCTTGTCTTTCTTGCCTTGCCCCACCAAAAAGCAATGGAATACGCTAAAGCATTACTAGAAAAAGGTCTTAAAGTAGTGGATTTATCTGCTGATTATCGTTTGAGTTTAGAAAAATATGAGGAGTATTATTGTCCCCATTTAGATAAGGAGAATCTTAAAAATGCAGTTTATGGATTGCCAGAATATAATCGTGCGCAAATCTCTAAAACAAATCTAGTTGCGAATCCGGGTTGTTATCCGACTGCAAGTTTGCTTGGGATTCTACCTTTTGTATCCTATTTGGATTCTAATCAAACGCTTTATATTGACGCTAAAAGTGGTGTCAGTGGTGCAGGGAAAAAGCTTGTGCAAACTTCACATTTTGTAACAATCAATGAAAATCTTTTTGCATATTCTCCTATTAGTCACCGCCATTCTCCAGAGATTAACGAGCAACTTAAAAAAATAAGTAAAACTACGTTTAATACGCTTTTTGTCCCACATTTGATTCCGCTAACGCGCGGTATGTTAGTCTCTGTTTATGCGCGTTTGCAAGAGGAAATCAATCCCCTAGAGATTCTAAAAGAACGCTATAAAGATGAGCCTTTTATTAGGGTGCGGGAGAATTGTGTGCAAATCAAAAATGTTGCCGGGACGCATTTTTGCGATGTATATGCAAAGGCAGATGGGAAAGATTTATTTATCACAACTGCTATTGATAATCTCTTGCGTGGAGCGAGTTCTCAAGCCTTAGCTAATGCGAATTTGATGTTTGGGTTGGAAGAATCTATGGGATTACCACAAATTGCTTATGCTCCGTAATTTATAATGATAATAATCCAAGAAAATGCGATTTTTATCGCAGATGCACACCATCATAGTTTATATCAAAACACTTTGGATTCCATATTCAAAGAGCTTTTGGAATCGCAAAGGCGGCAAATTTTTTTAATGGGTGATATTTTTGATTTTTTGGTTGGTTATGTGGAGCAATCCTTAAAAGACAATCAAAAAACACTAGAGTTGTTAGAGCAGCTATCTTTCAAACACGAAATTTATTATTTTGAGGGGAATCACGATTTTTTGTTATCGCAAATTTCTTATTTTAAAAATATCCATTGTATCCCGTTAAAATCACAGCCGCTTTGTTGTCAATTTAACGAAAAAGAAGCATATTTGGCGCACGGCGATATATTTTTAAGTTGGTATTATAAACTTTTTACAATTTTATTGCGTCAAAAATATTTAATTGTATTCTTAAATGTTTTTTCTAAAATTTTATATCCCAAAATTATTAATTATTTGCAGACAAAAAATGTTAAAAGAATAAAAAAATACCAAGATTCCACATTTGATTTTGCAAATTTTACACAAATGCGTGTTGCAAAATATTTTAATAGATTCCCTATTTCAAGAGATTCTTACATTATTGAAGGGCATTTTCACTTGGGTAAAATTGCAAAAGTTCAAAACATTAATTATATCACCCTTCCTTTTTTTGCTTGTAAAAAAAGATATTTTATTGTAGAATGCGCGGATAATTGTCTAAGCCTAAAGGAGTCTTAAAGTGTCAAGCTTTGAAAAAGATGATGCCCTAAAAGTAGGGACAAATGAAATGGAGTTGGTGGATTTTAGAATTCACAAACTTGAAAAAGGAAAGCAATACGAAGGGATTTACGGCATTAATGTCGCAAAGGTTAATGAGATTATTCGTTTGCCAGAATTGACAGAATTGCCGGGTGTTCCAGACTATATTGAGGGGATTTTTGATTTGCGCGGGGTTGTTATTCCAGTGATTAATCTCGCCAAATGGATGCATGTAGAGATTCCAAAGAATAAAAAAATTAAACCGCGTGTCATTATTGCCGAGTTTAATAATATTATGATAGGCTTTATTGTGCATGAAGCTAAGCGGATTCGCCGCATTAATTGGAAAGATATTGAGCCTGCACACTTTAGTGCATCTGCAGATGTGGGAATGGATAAAAATAAAATCACAGGTGTTACAAGAATTGAAGGTGATCAGGTTTTATTAATTTTGGATTTAGAAAGTATTGTTCAGGAATTAGGATTCTATCAGCCAGAAATCAGTTCAGAGCGCACTTACAACAAATTTAGTGGATTAGCACTTGTGTTAGATGATAGCACAATTGCTAGGAGGATTTTAAAAGAATTTTTGGAGAAAATGGGCTTTGATGTTGTGGAGGCAAGCGATGGGGAATCAGGCTTGCAAAAACTTCAAAAGCTTTACGAAGCATATGGTGATAATTTAGTTAAACAATTAAAAATTATCATCTCCGATATTGAAATGCCACAAATGGACGGATTCCATTTTGCTGCAAAAGCTAAAGAGGATCCAAGATTTGCCAAAATACCAATTGTATTTAGCTCGTCAATCAGTGATAAATTCAGTGAAGATCGCGGAAAAGAGGCAGGGGCGGAATCTTATCTTGTGAAGTTTGATGGAAATAAATTTCACGATGAGGTTTCAAGGATTATTAATAAATACAGTAATAGAAATTGAGAATAATTTATCTTTAAAAAGGACACAAAATGGATGAAATGCAAGAAATACTAGAAGACTTTCTCATTGAAGCGTTTGAAATGATTGAACAGCTTGACCAAGATTTGGTTGAGTTAGAAAATAATCCAGACGATTTGGATTTACTAAATAGAATCTTTAGGGTTGCGCATACGATTAAAGGTTCAGGTTCATTCCTAAATTTTTCGGTACTCACACATTTGACACATCATATGGAGGATGTTTTAAACAAGGCAAGACACGGGGAATTGACTATTACGCCAGATATTATGGATGTTGTTTTGGAATCAATTGACTATATGAAAAAACTTCTTAATGCAATTAGAGATACAGGTACAGATGCAAATACTGGACTTGAAGGGGATATTGCGAACACAGTGCAGCGTCTTGATGCAATTTCGAAGGGTGAAACACCAAGTGCTCCAGCAGAGGAAACTTCAGCTCCTCAAGCACATGTGGCAGAAACTCCAGCTCCTGCCCCTGCGCCAGCCGAGGAAGAGCCAGAACCTGATTACGCGAATATGTCTGCTGAAGAGGTTGAAAAAGAAATTGAAAGATTGTTAAATAAGCGCCAAGAAGAGGATAGGCACAAAAGAGAAGAAAAACGCGCTAGAGGTGAGCTTGAAGATATTCAAGCCCCAGGTGAAATTAGTACAGAAGCACCAAAGCCAGCCGTAGCACCTGCTGCGCCTGCAGCATCGACTGCGCCAAAAGCTACACCAAAGCCGGCTGCGCCAAAAGCAGCTCCTAAAACAGGTGGTGATGAGAGTAAAGCTCCAGCCACTGCTGTGGAACAAACAATCCGTGTAGATGTTAAGAGACTTGATAGCTTGATGAACCTTATTGGTGAGTTAGTTCTTGGTAAGAACCGCTTAATTAAAATCTATAATGATGTAGAAGAACGTTATGAGGGTGAAAAATTCCTTGAAGAATTAAATCAAGTTGTTGCCAGTGTTTCTATGGTAACTACAGATATTCAACTTGCAGTTATGAAAACGAGAATGTTACCCATTGGGAGAGTATTTAATAAATTCCCAAGAATGGTGCGTGACCTCTCAAGAGAACTTGGTAAAGAAATTGATTTGGTGATTACAGGTGAGGAAACCGAGCTTGATAAATCCATTGTAGAAGAGATTGGCGATCCTTTAGTACACTTAATTAGAAATGCTTGTGACCACGGGATAGAATCTAAAGAAGATAGGGCTGCAGCAGGAAAACCAGAAAAAGGAACTGTTGAATTAAAGGCGTATAATGAGGGCAATCACATTGTTGTAGAAATTAAAGACGATGGACATGGAATGGATCCTGATATACTTAGATCAAAAGGGGTCGAAAAAGGAATCATTAGCGACAGAGAAGCAGATACTATGACCGATAAAGAAGCGTATGCCTTAGTATTTAAAGCAGGCTTTTCCACAGCTAAAGTCGTTACGAACGTTAGTGGACGTGGCGTTGGAATGGATGTTGTTAAGACTAATATCGAAAAACTCAATGGTATTATTGATGTAGAAAGTGAGCTTGGGACGGGTACAACTTTAAAATTAAAAATTCCGCTTACACTTGCAATTATTCAATCTTTGCTTGTTGGGGTGCAAGAAGAGTTTTACGCGATTCCACTTGCTTCTGTTATTGAAACGGTTAGAATCTCTCAAGATGAAATTTATACCGTTGAAAATAAAAGCGTATTGCGCTTAAGAAATGAAGTATTGCCATTGGTGCGTTTAGCGGATATTTTTGGAGTAGATTCTGTATTTGATAATTCCGAACAAGCCTATGTTGTCGTTATTGGACTTGCAGAAAATAAGATTGGTGTGATTGTAGATTTCTTAATCGGGCAAGAGGAAGTTGTTATCAAATCTCTTGGTTCTTATCTTAAAGGAACAGAGGGGATTGCGGGAGCTACAATCCGTGGTGATGGTAGAGTAACGTTGATTGTGGATATTGCTGCAATGATGCAAATGGCAAAAAATGTTAAAGTTAGTCTTAGCAAACTTAAACAAGAGAGTGAAACCACCAAGAAAGAAAAAACTTCTCCAAGTGACTATAAGGTGTTAATTGTAGATGACTCGCTTACCGATAGATCCATTATGAAGAAGTCATTAAAACCACTTGGAATCTCTTTAACGGAAGCAACAAATGGTTTAGAGGCGTTAGAAATCGTTAAAAATGGAGATGATATTTTTGACGCAATCTTGATTGATATTGAGATGCCAAAAATGGACGGCTATACACTAGCGGGTGAGATTAGAAAATACGCTAAGTTTAAAAACTTACCACTCATTGCAGTTACAAGCCGAACTAGCAAAACAGATAGAATGCGCGGTGTAGAATCTGGAATGACAGAATATATTACAAAACCTTACTCGCCAGAATATTTAATGAATGTTGTAAAACGTAATATTAACTTACATGTGGAGGTAACTGAGCAATGAGTAATCAATTAAAAGATGTTTTACAGAAACAACAAGAACAAAAAAAACCCGCGGTAGAGACAGAAAATGTTATTCAACTCGTTGCTTTCGTGGTAGGAACAGAAGAATTTGCGGTGCCAATTCTTAGCATTCAAGAAATTATTAAACCGCTTGAATACACAAGGGTTCCGGGAGTACCAAACTATGTTTTGGGGGTTTTTAATATGCGGGGCTGGGTTGTTCCACTTATCAATTTGCGTCTTAAATTTGGTTTGCCTTATGAGAAACCGACAGAACATACGCGCTACATTGTGATTAGAAACCAAGAAGAACGTGCAGGATTCATTATTGATAGATTGACAGAGGCGGTTAGAATTAAAGAGTCCGATATTGATCCAACTCCTGAAGCAATCACGCAAGATGAGAATCTTATTTATGGTGTAGGAAAAAGAGATGATAGATTAATTACGATCCTACGCCCAGAGGAACTTTTAAAGCGCACATTTTAAGCTTTAGCAACGCATTTGCGTTGCTAAAAAGCTGTTTTTTAGTTTTCATATTTTTATTAGCTTTATATAGTAATAACATATTTCTCTTGTTTTGTAGCAGTTTAAAAATTTTAAATTAGTTCTTATAATCCCCTATTCCATTTCCAATCTTAGTAACAGCATTGTATCACCTCTTACAATAATAACATCATTGCTACCGCATTTTTCACATTCTGTGTAATTAATTGTTTTAGGCACACTGGTTGCACCGCAGGTTTTGCAAGCTAGTTCCACTTTGCTTTGTGTGATATGTAGAGCCGCATCTTCACATAGACTTCCTTTTTTGAATTCACTGAATGCGCTTTGCAAAAGCTCGCTATCCACTCCACTTCTCTCCCCAATTTCAACATACACAACAAGAATTTTTTTTGCTCCATTTTCTTGTGCAATTTCTTCGCAAGACTTTAAAAGATGCGAAACAATAGAAAATTCGTGCATATTTAACCTTTTTTACAAAAATTATTGTATTATACACCTTTTATTTTAAGCCACATCAAAAAAGGCAGAGAATGCGACATTTTTTAACTTTAGCAGATTTCAGTAAAGATGAGATTTTAGAGATTTTAAACATTGCTAAGAAATTAAAAAGTGAAGTGAAGGCAGGAAAATACAGCAATATCCTCGCAAATCAGACTTTAGGAATGATTTTTGAGAAAAATTCCACAAGAACGCGCGTTAGCTTTGAAACCGGAATCTATCAGCTAGGCGGACATGGTATTTTTTTATCTAGCAATGATACGCAGCTTGGACGCGGAGAACCGATTAAAGATACCGCTAGAGTGCTTTCATCAATGGTGGATTTGATTATGATGCGCACACATGCACACACGCGTTTAGAGGAGTTTGCTGCCTATTCTAGTGTGCCATTAATTAATGGCTTGAGTGATGATTTTCACCCTATGCAGCTACTTGCAGATTATTTGACAATGCAAGAATGCGGCAAAGATAAGAATCCTATTGTTGCATACATTGGTGATGGGAATAATATGGCACACTCATGGCTAATGCTTGCAGCCAAACTTGGTTTTGAGCTGCGGATTGCTTCACCCAAAGATTATGCGGTGGATAAAAAGATTCTAAAACGCGCAGAGGAGTTTGCTAAAATTTCAGGTGCAAAAATCATTCTTAGCGAAAATCCAAAGGAAGCAATTGCAAACGCCGATGTTGTAACAACAGATACTTGGGCATCTATGGGGCAAGAAAGTGAAAAAGAAACAAGAAAAGCGGCATTTAAGGATTATTGTGTTGATAGCGCGCTAATGAGCATTGCAAAGAGTGATGCAATTTTCTTGCACTGCTTGCCTGCATATCGCGGACAGGAAGTTAGCGAAGAGGTGCTAGAATCACCACAAAGCAAGATTTTTCAAGAGGCGGAGAACCGCCTACACGCACAAAAAGGAGTAATGGTTTGGCTGCACCAAAACCGCTAGAAAAACACACTTTAGCCCAACAAAGCACAGCTTTTGAAGCCTTAAAAAATATTGCAAATACTAAAAATATGGAATCTTTAATGTATTATTCTACATTAAATTGTGATTCTATATATACACTACAAGATGCGCAAGGGCAAGAGTTTTACCTAATTCCCAAGGGCGCAATGCAACAATGTATCCAAGCCATACAAACTTTAGAGAGAGAAAAATATCTCTTTGCATTAGAACAAGAGATTCAAAGAAGTATGCCCATAGATTTTGATGATGTATGGTGCATTGCTTTAAAAGAAATTAAGAATCACAAAAAAGATCCAAGAATCTTAGTTAAAAACTTAAAAAAGCGTTATCCGTATCTATTTCTTAATTTCTTAGATTCTTTTAATAAACCCAATTCATAGGAATTGCAATGTCTAGCAACTTGATTGATTTTAAAAAATTTGCCACCTATTCTAAACCCGGTCCGCGTTACACGAGTTATCCTACTGCCATAGAATTTGGCACAAATTATACGTTGGAATCCTATTTGCAGGATTTAAAGGCGGATTGCAGTCCTTTATCTTTGTATGTGCATTTGCCATTTTGTCGGAGTGCGTGCTATTTTTGTGGTTGCAATGTCATTTATACTAGCAAGGAAGAGAATAAAGCGTTGTATTTAAAATATCTTGCTAAAGAGCTTGCGCTTTTAAAAGACTCTCTAGATACGAAAAAATCCGTGTATCAACTGCATTTTGGAGGGGGGACACCGACATTTTTTAATGCGAAAGAATTAGAGCAATTAATCGCATTATTAAAAGAAACTTTTCCAAATTTTTCTAGCGAAGCGGAGATTGCCTGCGAGATTGATCCACGATTCTTTAGTGTTGAGCAAATGCAGGTATTAAAAAATGGAGGATTTAATCGCTTAAGTTTTGGAATCCAAGATTTTGATAATGTGGTGCAAGATGCAATCCATAGAATCCAACCTTTCTCTCTTGTGCGAGATTCCATTGCAATTGCACGTGATTTCGGGATTAATTCCATTAATTTTGATTTAATTTATGGATTGCCTTACCAAAGCCTAGAAACTTTTAAGCAGACTTTATCTCTAGCGTTACAACTTGATCCTGATAGGTTTGCGATTTTTAATTATGCACACGTGCCTTGGATAAAAAAAACAATGCGAAAAATTGATGAAACAACACTTCCGCTGCCAGAGGAAAAGCTAAAAATCCTAGAATACAGCATTACTTATCTCCAAGAAAATGGTTACAAGATGATCGGAATGGACCATTTTGCAAAGCCCAATGATGAGTTATTTAAATCCATAGAAAATGGGCAATTACGTAGAAATTTTCAAGGTTATAGCACAAAAGGCGGAACACAAACTATAGGTATTGGGCTGACTTCTATTGGTGAAGGATACGATTATTATGCACAAAATTTTAAAACTTTGCAAGAATATCAAAATGCGCTAGACAATCATACTCTGCCCTTTTCTAAAGGTATTAAACTCAATGCTGATGATTTGCTGCGTAAAGAAGTGATTATGCAGCTAATGAGCAATTTTAAGCTAGATTTTAAAAGCATAGAAACGCGATTCCACATTAATTTTAAAGATTATTTTAAAGATGCGCTTGAGGCACTTAGAGAATTAGAAGAAGCTGGACTCATTATAATTGATAATGATAGAATCGTGGCAAATCAAACAGGTACTTTACTTATTCGCAATATTGCAATGCCTTTTGATGCGTATTTGAAACATTTAGCAAACCAAAAAGTGTTTAGCAAAACCATTTAAAGGACGAAAAATGGCACATTTTGATGACTATGATTATTTAAAAATAAGCGATGCTTGTGTGAAATGTGGCAAATGTTTGCCTGATTGTACAATTTTTGGTATTAATGGCGATGAAGCAACTTCCCCCCGTGGATTTATAGATTTGCTAGGTGCATACCAGCGCAATGAGATTCCACTAGATAAAAACACAAAGCATATCTTTGAAACTTGTTTTTTATGCACCACGTGCGTAAGCGTTTGTCCTAATTCCCTTCCCACAGATACACTGATAGAAAATATCCGCTATGAAATCGCCCAAAAATATGGAATTAAATGGTTCAAAAAGGTATTTTTTTATCTTTTAAAACACCGCAAAGTAATGGATATGGGATTTAAACTGGGTGCGATTTTCTCTCCACTGCTCTTTAAACTAACGCCTGATGGTAGCTCCATTCAACCTCGCTTTCCCCTACCTTTTGTGAAAAATAGGGTTTTTGGCAATATGACAAATAAGAGTTTTTTAAACTCCTATGCGGAGGAATTGCATTTTAGCAAATACGATAACACAAGAAATTCTAAACCTAAAAAGGTTGCCATTTTTATTGGCTGTCTTGAAAACTATAATTATAAGCAAGTGGGTGAGGCTTTACTGCTAATTTTAGAAACATTGGGTATTGACGCGAAACTTGCTAAAAAGCAAAAATGTTGTGCGGCTCCCGCATATTTTACGGGGGATTTTGAATGCGTAGATTCCTTAATCCGATACAATGTGGAATATTTTGAAAGCTTCATTGATGAAGTGGATGCGATTTTAATCCCTGAAGCAACCTGTGCAGCAATGATTTTAGAGGATTGGGAGAAGTTTATGCAAAAGGATTCCACAATGCAGGCACGTATCCAAAAACTTCTTCCAAAAATTTATATGGCAACACAATATTTAGAATCGCAAACTCACCTAAAAGATTATTTGAATACTCTGCAAGGCAACACACAAAAGTCTCAGAGCATTACCTATCACGACCCTTGCCACGCTAGAAAAGTACTCGGAATCTACAAAGAACCACGTGCGCTTTTAGAGCAGAATTATATGCTGATTGAAATGGAAAATCCCAATGCTTGCTGTGGTTTTGGTGGAGTTACAATCCAGACAGAAAAGTTTGAACTCGCCGAAAAAGTCGGTAGCAAAAAAGCAAAAATGATTGCACATACTAAGGCAGATTTTGTTGCGGCAGAATGTAGTGCTTGCCGAATGCAACTTAGTAATGCCCTACATCAAGAAAATATCGCAATTCCATTTAAACACCCGCTAGAGCTTATAGCACAAGTAATTAAGAATACAAAAACTGCAAAACAATGATTCTTTCATTAGAATCCTTTACTAAAGGGATTCTAAAACTTTAAAAATGTATAATTCCGAAATTTTTTTAAGGATAATATTTGACAAGTGTTGCTTTAATCTTATTGGGTGCTGGTGAAAGTAGCAGATTTAGGGATTCTGCGCAGTGTTACAGCGCGAATTTAACCACTCCTTTACCTGCTACAAAATTACCCAAAAAACAATGGCTGCGTCTTAATGAAATACCACTTTGGTTACAAGTTGCGCAGAATCTACACACAGCATACACATTTTCCCATTGTCTCTTAAGCGCAAAGGCAAGCGAGATTCCTTATATGCAAAAATACCTTAGCGCATTTGGATTAAATTTTACCCTTACTAGCGGTGGAAAAACGCGCCAAGAATCCCTACAAAATGCTATCAATACGCTAGAAAATTTAGGTGGTGCAGAGTATGTGTTTGTGAGTGATATTGCAAGATGTAATATCCCGCAAGATTTAAGCCATAGAGTCTTGCAAGAATTAGGGCATTACGACTGCGTTGTGCCGTTTTTAAAGCTACAAGATACGATTGCTTACACAGATAGTAATTCCGCATTGCATTATTTGAAGCGAGAGAATTTAAAAATTATTCAAACACCGCAACTTAGCAAACTTAATGTGTTAAAAAATGCGCTTTTGAAAGGGGAATTCACTGATGAAAGTAGCGCAATTTATGCAAATGGTGGAACAATAGGATTTGTTGTGGGTGCGCTAGAGGCAAAAAAGCTCACTTTTATTGAGGATTTACAAGACTTACAGCTTCCCTCACCTAGCAAACGCACACTTGTTGGGAGTGGGAGTGATATTCACGCACTTAAAGCGGGTAATGGAATAATTCTAGGTGGAATCGCGATTCCGTGTGATTTGGAGCTAATTGCTCATAGCGATGGTGATGTGTGTTTGCACGCACTTTGCGATGGAATTTTAGGTGCAATAGGTGCTGGAGACATTGGGGAGTGGTTTCCAGACAATGATATGACATACAAAGGGGCAGATTCTAAAGATTTATTGCAAAAAGTTGTAGAGTTTGCCTATGAAGTTGGATACAACATTCTACAAGCCGATATTACAATTTTTGCACAAAAGCCTAAAATCTCTCCCTATAAGGCAGCAATGGAATCACAAATTGCACAATTACTTGGGATTCCACATTTTAAAGTCAATATCAAAGCCACAACAACAGAGAAATTAGGATTCGTTGGTAAAGGCGAAGGAATTTTGACACAGGCCACGGTTGTTTTGGAATATTTTAATTGGAAAACTTACCATAAAGGGAGAATATGAAAATTTTGGTGATTGAAAATGAAATTTATTTAGCCCAAAGCATTATTGCAAAACTTAGTCAATTTGGATTCATTTGTGAGATGACTTCTAGCATTGATGAATCTTTGAAGTTTGATAATGCAGATATTATTTTGCTTTCTGCAAATATTCCAGCCCAAAATTTCTATCCAGTTATTGAAAAGTTTAAACACTCTATTATCATAATGATGATCCCTTATGTGAATGATGACACCGTTACAAATCCCCTAAAAGCAGGAGCAAGCGATTATATCGTCAAACCTTTTATGATTGATGAATTAATCCGTAAAATTGAGCATTATATTGAATTTTATCAGCTCCAAAAGGAGATTGTATTTTATCGTGATTATTTTTGCAATTCTTTGCTTATGCCAACACACACAATTACAACTAAAATCTCCTTTCCTCTAATTATTAAGAGTATCTCGCAAAAAGCAATTGATATGTGCGTTGTTAATTACGCAATCCAAAAGAAATTCGCGATTAACTTTATTTCTTTATATAAAGATTCTACAAACTACAAAAATATTTTAAAAAATGTTCCCAAAACACAGCTAACTTATGCCATAGGATTTGAAACACTCGACAAAGAAGCTAGAGAAGAATGTATTAAGCTATTGAAAAATACCCCAGTAATTTTATCTTGTTTAAGTGGCGATGTGAGTGAATTTAAAAATGTCTTTGAAATCAATATCAAAGAAATCACAGAAAGCTTCCAAGATGATGTTTTAAGTGTTGATGAATATATTAAAACAATGATTTTGAAATTTGAAGATCGCTATCCAGATACCGAGCTAAGCAAGCGACTAGGAATGTCTCGTAAAAGCCTATGGGAAAAAAGAAAAAAATATGGAATCACAAAGAAAAAATAATTTCAAATTTGCAAACGCGCTTTTTATTGACAAAGAAGCGGTATTTGCACTGCTTTTATGTCAAGAGGGGTTACTAGCACCCGTATATCATCTAATGAATTTTAATGAAATGCAAGAAGTGGATAAAACTGGAATCTTTCAGGGGCAGAGTTTTCCATTTTCTTTTGTTTTAGCACCATCAGGCAAACGCAATACACAAGTGATACAAAATGTAAGCAAGGGAGATGTGCTGACATTGGTATGTGAAGGTGCTGCGTGTGGGGAATTGATCGTGGATTCTACCTTTAAAATCGACAGAAAAGAGCGACTTTTGAAAATTATGAGTGGAGATATTTATTCCCAAAAGGCACAAGATATTTATAAAAGAATTGGGGATTATGCAATTTGTGGAGAATACAGACTCTTTTTAAACCCTGATAAATTTTCCTTTATGCTAAATAAGCAGACGATTTTAAGAACTAAGAAAAATATTCAAGCCCAGCACATCACGGCAATGGCACTAGATGCCTCACCCATTACGCGTATTCATGAGAGGATTTTTAGATTCGTATTAGAAGAGAGTGATTTATTGGTGTTGCTCTTGTTGCGTCGTCAAAATGAGGGGTTATTGGATTTTTATATCCGTAAAGCTTGTTTGCAATTTGTCATTGAAAATTATCTTCCCACAAATCGCATTATTCTTTTTCCATTAGACGATATTTATCTTTTTGCAGGTACTCATGGGATTATTCTAGAAGCAATTTTAGCACAAAATTTAGGTTGTGATAGAATTGTGATTGGTGAAAATTACCCAAATCTTACAATTTATTACGATAATCAAAAAATTTATTCAATTTTTGATACGATTAAAGATATTAAAATTAATGTCAAATTATTACCTGAATTTGTATATTGCAATCAATGCAACACAATTGTAAGTCTAAAAACTTGCCCACACGGCAATCACCACCATATACAATATCACTCGGAATTCCTGCAAGGAATCTTGCGTGCAGGACTGATTCCGCCCACAATTTTGATACGCAAAGAAATCTCCGCTAAGATTCTAAGCTATCTTTATCCCAAACGTTTTGGAGGTTTGCTGCAGCAGTTTGGAGCAATGTTTGCCAATAATGGAATGATTGAAAAGCAAGATGATGAGAGATTTTACCTAAAACTCATTGATTTATACAAAACCAACTCACTCAACTAGGGATTACTATGCAAAATCACTTTTTTACTACATTTGAAGATGCACAAGACTTTTTAAAAAAAATGTTTTTAACACTCTTTTTTAGTGGATTATCTCCTAAAGCTCCTGGCACTATTGGCACACTTGTCGCCCTACCCTTTGGCTTTGCTATTAGCTATTATATTGCCCCTAGCACACTTTTACTTAGTGCTTTATTAATTTCTGCCATTGCGATTAAAATTATTAATTCCTATGAAAAACAAGGCTTGCCACACGATTGTGGAGAAATTGTGATTGATGAGTTAGCGGGTGTTTGGATTGCCATTTCTATGATTGGACATAGTGCATTTGGAATCGTGCTTTCTTTTGTGCTTTTTAGAATCTTTGATATTTGGAAACCATCTATTATTGGCAAGGTTGATAGAGAAGTTAAAGGTGGTTTGGGTGTAATGGGAGATGATTTATTGGCTGGATTTTTTGCAGGATTGCTAGGACTAATGCTGATTGGCGTAATGCAAAAACTAGAATCGCTAGAACCACTTTTAGGCTTTCATTTTGGTTTTTAATTATAGCAATAGACAATCAAAAGAATTTCAAGATTCCTTGTTGGGAATCTTGAAATTAAAGAAGTTACAGCGAACCTTTTGCTAAGGCTTCTTTAGCGTATTTTTCACCTAATTCAAAGGCTTTTTTATTCAGCTCTACAACTTTTGCAGGAACTTTGCTAATCATTGTGTCATAAACTAAGTCTCTATCTACACATTGTGTGAGAGTTACGGTTACTGCGAGAGCTACAACGGATTGTGTTACAACATTTCCTACTTCATTTTTCGCAATGCTAATGATTGGAATCTGGTAGATTTTAAATTTCTTTTTATCCTCTGCATTAGGCGTTACAAGATTGGGTTCTACCACAATAATTGCCCCTTCTCTTAAGCCGTCTTTGAACTGGTCATAGCTGACTTGAGCAGTGGAAAGCATATATTCTACCTCTCCGTCATTTGCATAAGGATAGAGAATTTCATCTTTATCTAATAGAATATCAACTTTTGTTGGTCCTCCACGCACTTGAGAAGTATAAGTTGCAGCTTTAACGCCATATCCGCCTGTTTTGATTTGTGCTTCTGCTAGAATCTCACCCGCTAACAAAACACCTTGCCCACCAACACCTGTAAAACGGAGTTGTCTTCTCATTTTGCACCTCCTTTTTTTGCTTGTGCTTTTTCTTGCACTTGTTTGTAGGCTTTGCAATATTCCATTTTATTCGTATCGTGATGTAGGATTCCTGTTGGATATTTGCCACTTTTTTCTTCTTCGCTTAATTCATCGTATTTTTTCTTAGAAACGATACGACTTTCAATCCATTTGAGCGTGTCAATCGCTTCTCCCATTTTGTTTTTTCTACCAAGATTCACATGGCAGTTACTAAAAACATCAAAGAAGCTAAAGCCTTCATTGGAGAATCCCTCTATCAAAACTTTTTCTAGTTTTTTAGGGTCTAAAACAGATTCTCTTGCAACAAAGCTTGCACCTGCAGCAGTGGCAAGTTTGCAAGCGTCAAAGGTTGGATCTACATTGCCATATTGTGCGGTTACAGTCCACATTCCTTGCGGAGTTGTAGGGGAAGTTTGAGAATTTGTCAAACCATAAATGAAGTTATTGATAAGAACATAGTTAATATCAATGTTTCTACGACACGCGTGAATTGTGTGGTTACCACCAATGGCTAAACCATCGCCATCACCACCCACTACAATCACTTTTTTTGTAGGGTTTGCAAGTTTAATCCCTGTCGCATAGGCAAGTGTCCTTCCGTGTGTTGTATGCACTGTATTGCAATTTACATAAGAAGAAACGCGTCCGCTACAACCAATTCCGCTTACCAAACAAACATCGTCCATATTCCAACCCAATTTGTCAATGGCACGCACGATTGCTTTTAGTATGACACCATCACCACAGCCCCAACACCAAAGTGTTGGCATTTTATCCACTCTTAAGTATTCATCATAATTAAATGCCATTTTATAACTCCTTAATTTTGCTCATAATTTCCATTGGGGATAATGGACGCCCATTTGCTTTTGCTAATAACGCAACCTCTTTTTTCATTGCAAGTTCTATTTCCTTAACATATTGCCCTTTATTAAGCTCCGCAACTAGGATTTTATTAAACTTTTTGCCCAATTTTGCAAGTTCTTCGGTTGGTGAGGGCCAAAGTGTAATAGGTCGGAATAAACCAACTTTTATTCCTTCCTCTCTTAATCTATCCACTGCTTCTTTTGCGCTTCTTGAAGTAGAACCATAAGCAATTAAAAGAATTTCTGCATCCTCTAGCTTGTATTCTTCATAAGTTACAATTTCAGATTTTTTGCTCAAGATTTTATTGAAAAGTCTATCAATGAGTTTTTGAGACAGCACTGCATCTTCTGTTGGGAAGCCTGTTGGTCCGTGATGCAATCCTGTGATATGGTAACGATAGCCTTTGAAGAAAGGATTAAGAATCGCAGGTTCATCTTGTGGCACATCATAGGGTTTGTAAGAATTTTTGTCCCCATTATAAGTGCGGCGATTCACGATTGTTTCTTGCATTTTATTTAAGTCCGGCACAATCGCTTTTCCGTGCATATGTCCTAATGTTTCATCTAGGAGGAGAAATACGGGTGTCATAAATTTTTCTGCTAAATTAAATGCGCGGAATGTCTCTGTATAGGCTTCCTCTAAGCTTCCCGGACATAATGCGATGGATTGATAATCTCCGTGTGTTGGATTTGCTGCTTGTGCGACATCTCCTTGTGCTACACGCGTTGGAAGACCTGTGGAGGGACCGCCACGCATAACATTGACAATCACAAGTGGCACTTCTGCCATAAAGCTAAGCCCAATTTGTTCTGCTTTTAGTGAGATTCCGGGACCTGAAGTTGCAGTCATAGACTTCACTCCACTCATAGAAGCACCTAATGCAACAGAG
Organism: Helicobacter sp.; assembly: GCA_022766795.1. GTDB lineage: Bacteria > Campylobacterota > Campylobacteria > Campylobacterales > Helicobacteraceae > Helicobacter_D. The sequence goes on along the minus strand of JALEPE010000085.1, from coordinate 3,578 downwards.
ATTCCAGCAATCTCATCTTCCATTTGAATAAAGCTCCCATTCTCGCGTGGAAGCAATACACTCATCTCGTGAGCCACTTCACTAGAAGGCGTGATAGGATACCCGCCAAAAAACTTACAACCCGCATCAATTGCTGCGTGTGCGACTAATTCGTTTCCACTTGAAATTAATTCTCTACTCACTTCTTGCTCCTTATATAGCCATATAGCCATTTGCTTTGATGGCTTCAGCTCTCTGTTTTGCTTCATCGGTTAATTTTGCAAATTTAAATTCTTTTCTATCTGCAACTGCAATAGCAAAATCAGGGCAATGCAATTCACAATCTTGACAGCCAATGCAACTTTCTGGGTGAAGCACTTCTACCATTTTACCTAAAACTCTATGTTCATCTAAACGCATTGCAAGAGTGCCTGTTGGACAAACAGATACACATAAATCACAAGCTTTGCAACGATTTTCATTCACCCAAACCGGTGTGTTATCTGGGGCTTTTAATAATCCCATATTTAACTCCTTATATTCTAAATTTTAAACCTATTTCGCGTAATTGCCTACTTTTTAAAGTTTTTTAATGTCTTCCTCCTTGAAATAGATTTAGAAAAAATCATTTTTTAATGTTTCAATTAGGTTTTTGACCGAATTGATAGAACGTTCAAATTGCATTTTTTCTTCTGCATTTAATTTTAATTCCACAATGCGTTCAATCCCGTGTATTCCAAGCTCTACTGGAACACCACCTACTACATCATTATAACCATATTCCCCTTGTAACAAAACAGAACAAGGCAGAATCTTATGGCTATCACTCATAATAGCTCTAACCATTTCTGCAGCCGCTCTTGCGGGTGCAAAATAGGCAGAACCTTTTTTGAGACAACTTACAATCTCTGCTCCTGCATTTCGTGTGCGTTGCACAACTTCTTCAATTTCCTCTGCACTTAATAATTCAGAAAGTGGCACACCATTCACCATAGAGAAACGAGGAAGTGGAACCATATCATCGCCGTGTCCGCCCATTACAGGTGCCATAATCTGCCCGGGAGCGCATTGCAGTTTTTCATAAATGAAACTTACCATTCTCGCACTATCTAACACACCCGCCATTCCTAGAATCTGCTTTGGATTAAAGCCCGTCTCTTTTAAAGCGGTATAAACCATAGCATCTAGCGGATTAGTGATTAAAACAACGATTGCTTCCGGTGAGTTTTCTTTGATATTTTTAGAAATCTCACTAATCACTTTTGCATTGGCTAGGAGTAAATCATTCCGACTCATACCCGGCAACCGCGGTGAGCCTGCGGCAATCACAATGACATCGCAACTTTTTAAATCTTGAGGCGAAGTAATAACACCTAATTTTGTAAATTTTGTGCCAATACAAGAAGCTTGGAACATATCTAGCAACATTCCTCTTGCGCGGTCTTTATCCTTATCTTGCAAAATAATCTCATAAGGTGTTGTAGCGGAGAGAATATAAGCTAGAGTAGAGCCTACATTACCCGCACCAATGATTCCAACCTTTTTAACTCTTTCCATTATCTATCCTTAAATTGTCTTGAGTTGTATTTAAAAATTTAAGACTACCACTCAAAAAAGCAAAATTTTCTTTAACTTTTTGCTTAAACTTATTCAAAAGTATTTTCAAGTATTTTTTCTTAAATTAATCTTATATTTTGACTTTTTCTAAATGCTTTTTCTTATTTTGAAAAATTCTTTAAATGTTCATCATAATTTTTTGTAAAAGAATGCACACCATTTTTGTTTCTCACAAAATAGAGATAATCAACATTTGCGGGAAATATTGCCGCTTGAATTGCCTTAAAGCTTACACTCCCAACAGGTGCTTCTGGGATTCCATCATAGCGATAAGTGTTATAGTGGGTTGTATCATTTCGTATCATTTCGGGCGTAACTTTTGTATGAGAGTATTGTCCATAATTTAAAGTGCCGTCCATTTGTAATCGCATTTTCTTTTCTAAACGATTCCGAATCACCGCAGAAACAAGTGGCATCTCTTCTTCGTTTGCCGATTCCTTTTGAATAATAGAAGCAATAATGATATACCTAAACCATTGCCTCTCATCGTATTCTCCTAAAAATTTAATCGCCCATTTCTTATGTTCGTTTAAAGAAGTATTAACTAAATAATACATCAAATGCGAGGCGCTAATGCCTTTTGGGACTTTGTAGGTGTTTGCTAGAATCACTCCATCGGCAATGGGTGTGTATTTTTGATAAGCCGCCCATAAACTCGCCTCATTGAGATTCAATTTTTCGCTAATTGCTTTAATAAAATAATATAAAGTTTCGCCCGGAATAAGTGTAATATCCTCCAAAACTGCCTTTGCATTTGTTAGTTTATAAAAAAAATCTCCCTTGCTTAAAGTTGTCTCTCCAATATCGAGCCAACCGCTTTGTGGATAACCAAAGAATCGCAATAAATGCTTATCGTTTTTGTTTAAATCAAAATTATTTTCTCTTAAATATGTTATAATCTCGCTTGTCCCACCTTTTGGAATATAAACAACACGACTAGAAGTCATAGGAATCTGTAAATAGAAACACACAATGATGCAAAGCACTAAAATGCCATCTAATAGAACATTAAAAATAATTTTATTTTTTACATTATTTATCGGTGTATTCATTGCTTTTTACGCCTTTTTATATAATGGAATTAAGATTCAAAGTTTCGGACTAGCCGGAACACAAATTCAGGGATTCTACCTAAGATTAGATAAAAAACTTATTTTAGAAATCAATTCTTTACATATCAACAGCTTAAATTCTAGCGATTCTAACTTTGATATTCCCGCACAAATTAGAATCGCAAAGAATATACATTTTATTTTGCAATATTTTGAAAAAATTGATATTCAAAATATTTTTATGCAAGATTATCGCGCTAATCTCTTTTATGATGGCGATAATTTCACATTAAATTTACCAGAAATTTATGCAAAGATTAATTTAATAGAGGACGCTTCTAGAGTATTAATTCAAATTCACGATTTGTATTTAAAGTCATATGGAATCTATTATAGTGGTAGTGGTGAATATGATTTACGCAATCAAAAAGTGTTGCTAAATGGTAGTTTGGATATTTTAAATAAGGAATCATATTATTCCTATGTACGTTTAAAATTAAATGCACAAAGCGATTTAAAAACTTTGCATTTAAGAGGTAGTAGCAATGTGTTTGGCGATATTCAATTCCTACGCCCATTGTTACCAAAAATAGAAAATGCTCTTGTTGATGCGTGGATTTTTGATAATTATAGTGTAGAGAGTGCGCAAATTGATGATTTCTCTGTGGCGATTCCGCTTGGTGGAAATAATATTTTACAAAAAGCAATGGAATCGCTAAATATTCTAGGCACGGCGCGTAATGCAGAAGTGATTTTTCACCCTAATCTTCCTCCGGCACACGCAGAATCCGTCAAGTTAGTGTTTGCAAATAATGCGCTAGAATTTCACCTGCAATCCCCAACTTATCAGAAGCATTTGGCCAAGGGAACAATGGTTGCGCTTAGGAATTTAGTCAGCAATAAACCAAGTCTAGAATTATCTCTTAATAC
>JALEPE010000048.1 GCA_022766795.1 Helicobacter sp. | reverse complement strand
TACGAGTTGTGGATTGTGAGGATTCTCTATGATTCTTGCTGTTAAGTCTCCATTTTCTACTGCTTTAGCTGTCTCTGCAGATTGCTTAATAGCATTGGAATCTTGTTCTAAGCCTTTTTGGATGTTTTGAATGTTTTGATTAATTGCCAACCGCATCATTCCAATTTCATCTTCTGCTTTAGGCTTTGTAAGTTTTGGGGCGGTTTTTGTTTCATAGTTGATGTATTTTAGAAAATCAAATAATAAGTTAGAAATACCATTAATTCGGCTTAGCAAGGAATACTTAATGAGCAGGTAAGAGGCTGCAAGTAAGATGAAGAATATTACAAAAATTCCAGCTAACACCATTGCTTCTAGGCGATTATTGGATTTTGTGAAATCTGATGTTGCTATCTCTGCTAAAATATACAGATCCAATGTTTGGTTATAGTTGATATAGCTTTGATATTTCTCATTGTTGATTGTGTATGTGATTGCGGTGTTGGGTTGCAAGTCTTTTAAATACGCATAATCACTAGGTATCCCTGTTTGACCAACGATAAATTGATTGTTAGTTTTGTCCAATACAATAATTTTTCCATTTTTTCCCAACCGAATATTATTGAATTTATCAAAAATATTTTTGTAAAGATTTTCTAAACTATAAGCCACAAATAGAATCCCGATGGTTTGGTTATTATTGACAATAGGTCTATAAATGGACATATAATCTTTTCCTGCTAGGCGCACTTTTCCGCGAAAAATTGTTGGATTTTCTTTCACCATTTCTCCATAAGCGGGGTGGGAACTATTAATAGAAGTGCCAACCATTCTATTGCCTGATTCATTTTTCAAAGAAGTGCTAATGCGGACAAATTCATTTCCACTTTTAACAAAAATTGTTGCGACACCTCCTGTGAGTTCTGAAAAATTATCCACTAAATCTATATTGCCAACAAGATTGATTCCATTATAATATAGGCTTGGGACATTTTTAGATTCTAGGAGTGTATGTTCGCCAATTTGAAAACTATCTGTTTTGTTTTCACCATAAATTGTTGAAAAGTTACTCTCAAAAAACGCTAGAGAATTATTACTTTCTTGGAGAATTTGGTTAGAGATAACATCAAAATTCCCATTCATTATGGAAGCAAATTGATTGATTTGGAGATTGATTTGCTCTTGTGTTGTTTTTGCCATTGTAGATTGGACAAACCATACAAACGGTATTAAAATAACTACGGCAATGACGACTTGGATACAGGTAAATTTTTACCAACAGAGAGTTTATTCTACATAGCTTTCCTTTTTGCATTGTTTTTATAATTCTACACTAGCTAATATTATGATAGAGATTAAGGAATTTTATGCAATCCTAAAATGAAACATTAAGATTTAAAAGTTTAAGAAGTTGTATTTGGTGGAGCTGTGGGGAATCAAACCCCAGTCCAAAACTCAAATCCGCAATAATTGATTTACATACTTGCTTGGATTTTAAATCTTTCTTTATTAAAGAGAACTTCCAAAAACACTTTAACAAAGGCAACCTAAATCTTAACCTTGCGTTTGGTAGCACAAAGTGCATCTAGCTAGAATGATGTTCTTAAGAGAGTAGCTAGAATCCTAACTAAGAACAGCTCCAAAAGCTAATTAAACTTACGCAACTTTAGCGTAAGCAGGAGCGTAATTCGCGTTGTTTGCGTTTATATTTATGAACCAGTTTTACGACTTAGCACAAGTCGGTATGCAACTAAAGAAATTCAAATCCTGTCGAAATTCTAATCAGCCCCGAAAATTAAAGGTTTGGATTATATCATAAAAAAAGAAAATATAGTAAAATTAGCTAAAAATTTTAATGGAATGAAAATGAGCATACAAAACACAATAAAATCTATGACAACAACACAGATTCTCAAAAAAAAGGGCGTGGAAAAAATCACAATGCTTACCGCTTATGATGCGTTAATGGCAAAAATCTTTGATGGCGAAGTGGATATGATTTTGGTGGGCGATAGTTTGCAGATGAGTTTTTTTGGAGAGAGCGACACACTCAGTGCGACTTTAGAACAGATGATTTACCACACAAAAGCCGTGTGCAGGGGTGCAAAAAGTAGTTTAATCGTCTGCGATATGCCCTTTGGTAGCACGACAACACCAGAAAGGACATTGCAATCCGCAATCCAAATCTACAAGGAAACAAAAGCGCAAGCCATAAAGTTAGAAGTTGGATTTGAGGGGCTTCAGAGTATTCAAATACTAGTAGAAAATGGAATCGCAGTAATGGCGCACATTGGATTAAAGCCGCAGTTCGTCCGCAGTGAGGGAGGATACAAGGTGCAGGGAAAAACACAAGAAAGTGTGGAATCACTCATAAAACTTGCAAAAGACATTGAACAAAAGGGCGCATTTAGCATTTTGCTAGAGGGGGTGAGGGCAGAGGCGGCGAAAGCAATCACGCAAAGCGTTGGGATTCCGGTGATTGGAATCGGGAGTGGAGCAGATGTAGATGGGCAGGTGCTAGTGTGGAGTGATGCCTTTGGATTCTTTGAGGAATTTAAGCCCAAATTCGTGCGTCAATATTTAAAGGGTGTGGAGCTTTTGCGTCAGGGTGTGCGTCAATATGTTAAAGATGTCAAAAGTGGTGCTTTTCCAAATGAACAGGAAAGTTATTAGGGGGAGATTTGGAACGCATTGTAGAGATTGAAAAATTAACCCTAGAGAAAGAAGAGGACATTAGGCTTCGCCCAACTTGTTGGGACGATTATATCGGGCAAGAGAAGCTAAAGAAAAACTTACAAGTCTTTATTGCAGCAGCAAAAAAGCGCGGAGATGTGTTAGACCACCTTTTGCTTTTTGGTCCCCCCGGTCTTGGCAAGACGACTTTAGCGCATATTATTAGTGCAGAAATGCAAACTTCTATTAAGGTAACCGCTGCGCCGATGATTGAAAAAGCAGGAGATTTAGCGGCGATTCTAACCAATTTAAACGACGGAGAGATTTTATTTATTGACGAGATTCATCGTTTAAGCCCAGCCATTGAGGAGATTTTGTATCCAGCAATGGAGGATTTTAGGCTAGATATTATTATCGGGAGCGGACCTGCTGCACAGACGGTTAAAATTGACTTACCGCGTTTTACACTCATTGGGGCGACAACACGCGCGGGAATGATTAGCAACCCTTTGCGGGATAGGTTTGGAATGCAGTTTCGTATGCAGTTTTATGAGCAAGAGGAGTTAGCGCGTATTGTGAAAATCGCTTCTGTGAAGCTACAAAAGGAATGTTCCGATGAGGGCGCATTAGAGATTGCTAAACGCTCACGCGGAACGCCAAGAATTGCTTTAAGACTGCTCAAGCGCGTGAGGGATTTTGCGGAGGTTGCAGAGGAAGCAATGATTACAAAAGAGCGCACACAATACGCCTTGAATGAATTGGGTGTGAATGAACACGGGTTTGATGAGTTAGATTTACGATTCTTAAAAATTATTTGTGAGAATCGCGGACGCCCGATTGGGCTTAGCACACTTGCTGCGGCGATGAGTGAAGATGAGGGGACGATTGAAGATGTGATTGAGCCTTATTTGCTTGTCAATGGCTACCTAGAGCGCACCGCAAGAGGCAGAATCGCAACGCAAAAAACTTACGAGTTATTTTCCTTTCGGGAAATTGGGAGTTTATTTTAGGGTATGCGTGATACTATGGTGTGCATACAGATTGACATACAAGCGTGCGGCTGTGGCTTGGGGTAGGAATTGGAATCCTAATTGTCAAACTTATGTGGAAGCGGGGTGGATATTTGGTGATTATCATCTTATAATTTGTGGATTTGGGTGCAATCATACCCAATAATTCTATGTCTTTAAATCTACATTATCACGGCAATTATTCCAAAGATGAGACGGTATACATCGGATATTTGCACTTTTTAATAAAATACTACGAAATAATGATAGCGTAATGACATAAACACATCACCTTTATGGTAATATTCACGATTTAATTATTCTGTTGGAGTATTAATGGTTGCCTTGGTGGGTTATTTTTTGTTGGCGATTGTGATTTCCTTTATTTGTTCGGTGCTGGAGGCTTCCTTACTCTCTGTTACGCCATCGTTTATGGAGAGCTATGCAAAATCCAATCCTAAAAGCGGTAAGATTTTAAAATATCTTAAAACAAATATTGACAACGCAGTGGGTGCGATTCTAGTCGTGAATACTTTTGCGAATACGGTGGGTGCGGCAGGAGTTGGTGCGCAAGCAGTGGAAGTCTTTGGTCAGAATTGGCAGGGATTTATTGCGATGTTTATGACTCTGTGCATTTTGTATATTTCCGAGATTCTGCCAAAAACTATTGGTGCAACTTATTGGAAAATACTTGTCTCTCCAATGTCCTATTGTATTTTGGCTTTGTATTATTTAACCTTTCCTTTTGTGTATATTTCACGCATTATTACACATTTGTTTAAGCATAAAGATACCACCCAAATGAGCCGTGATGAAATTTTAGCGATTATGGATTTAGGTGAGAAAAGTGGTTCCATTAATGAATTAGAGGGCGATATTTTAGAGCATTTAATTTTGCAAAAAAACTTCAAAACTAAAGATATTATGACGCCAAAGGATAAAATTTTTGCTTTGGATGAGAATTTAAGCATTAAAGAAGCACTTGCGATTCCAAATACGCATAAATATTCTAGGATTCCTTTGTATGCAGAATCGCTAGACAAAATTTATTTTTTTGTATTTAAAAAGCGTATTTTAAGCGAGTGCCTAAAGGGTGGCGAGGAGGAGAGTCTAAAAACAATTTCTAAAAATATTACAAAAGTAGAATCCCAAATGGGTATTTTGGATTTATTGGAGAAGTTTATTTTGCAAAAAGAGCATCTCTTTTTGGTGGTGGAGGATAAACGCGTTGTTGGTGTCGTTGCACTAGAAGATGCGATAAATGCAGCACTTGGTGTGGGCAATTTACAGAAATTTTAGGGGATTTGTATGGTTCTTTTAGTGATTTATTGTCTAATTGCGATTGTTTTTACCTTTTGTTGTTCTATTATGGAATCGGTGTTTTTGTCTATTACGCCTTCATTTGTGGCAAGCTTTGAAAAGCAAAATCCAAAGGTAGGGGGCTATCTCAAGAAGTTAAAGGATAATGTAGATGATGCAGAAGGTGCAATTTTAGTGTTAAATACCTTTGCGACAACGGCGGCTGCTACGGGTGTCGGGATTCAAGTTGCAAGCCTTTATGGTTTAGATTATCAGGCTTTAGGTGCTGCGATTTTAACAATTGTTTTAATTTATTTCTCCGAGATTTTGCCAAAAACCATTGGTGCAACTTATTGGAAAAATCTAGCTCCCTATGTTGCAATTAGCATTCATTATCTCTTAAAAATCGTATTTCCTTTTGTGATGGTTGCTAAGCTTATTACACACTTTGTGAAAACGAGTTCTAGCCTTTCTATTGACCGCGATGAGATTCTAGCGGCTAGCCAAATAGGACATCAAAGTGGCTCAATTTCAATGCGCGAAGAGTTTATCATAGAAAATTTACTAAAACTCAAAAACTATCAAGCCATTGACATTTTAACACCTAGAAGCGTAGTATTTTCGTTATGTTATAACGATACTTTGCAAAAAGTGCTTGAAAATAAGGATATTTATAATTTCTCACGCATTCCCGTGTATGGTGAAAATGTGGATTCTGTGATTGGAGTGGTGCGTACACAGGATCTTTTAGAGATTGCGCTTAAGCAGGATTCTAAGGCAAATTCTACACAAAAGATTAGCGAGTTTGTGCGCCCGGTGTATGTCGTGCCTTTTAATTTATCGGTGCTGAATTTACTTAATCTTTTTATAGCTCAAAGCGAGCAGTTATTTGTCGTGCAGGATAGATATGGGCAATTCTATGGCGTTGTAACGCGTGAAGACGCGATTGAAACACTGCTTGGTAAAGAAATTTTAGATGAATTTGATAAGGTGGAGGATATGCAAAAAGTCGCAAAGGAAAATATCAAAAAATTTAGACAAAAATATTCAGATAAGGTTAAAAGTATCCCAATGCGTAATGGGTGATTTACAATGAATCACAAAGAATCACAAAAGGGAATGGAATCGCGATAGAAGGAGGGAAATAAAACTTTAATCTTTTTATCTTTTCAAGCCTTCAATTTATTGACAATCGTTTTTTTGTATTATCTTAACTTACAAATTTATCACAAAGGAAAACGATGAGAAAAAATATCTTATCCCATTCAAAATTTACCGCATTCATTGTGACTTTAGGACTTTTTACACTTACAGGTTGTGTTGCTAATCAAAGCAGCAATGCAGGTGGTGTTAGTGGAAGTGCAGCTGGAAGCAACGCAAGTGGCACACAAGTAGAAAAATGCTCTAAGCCATTAGGGGAACTCTCGCATTTTACGAAGATTGGCACACAGATTGGTATTCTTACTTGACAAGAAACTACAAACTCACTTCTACTCTGCCTGTGTTAAGATTACTAGCACAACAAACAAATTGTTTTGTCATCGTAGAACGGGGAAAAATGATGGATAATATGATGCAAGAAAGAGCCTTAGCTAGAAGCGGAGAAAGCAGAAGTGGCTCCGGATTTGGAAAGGGAAAATTGGTCGCGGCGGATTACACAATTTCTCCAGAGATTTTCTTTAGTGGAGAAAATGTCTCAGGTGGAGTTGGTGGAGTAGCGGCAAGAGCCGGGGGTTGGCTTGGAGTTGTTGGAGCGCTTGCGGGTGGGTTTAACAAGAAAGAAACCCAAACAACATTAATTTTAATTGAGAATCGTTCAGGTGTTCAACTCGCTGCTGCGGTGGGAGTTGCTTCACACACTGACTTTTTTGGGCTTGGTGGAGCAGGCGGAAGCAATGTTGGAGGTGCTTTAGGAGGATATTCCAGAACTCCAGAGAGCAAAACGCTTGTCAATGTCTTTTTGGATTCTATGAATCAGCTTGTGATAGCACTCAAAGACTATAAAGCGCAAGAAGTGAAAGGTGGATTAGGAAAAGGCGGCACTCTTAAAGTGGGTCAGTAATGCTAAAACTTTGCATTTGCTTGATAATTCCTTCTTTCCTCTTTGGCTTTAATGCCTATGAGGATAGGAATTTTAGTAGCCTTTGCAACCTTTATAGACAAAAAGAAAGGGCAATGTATTACGGGGATTATGGCAGTGCAAGAAGCATATAAAAGAGAATTGAAAGCTACAAAATGCGCTTTGGAATTGAAAAATTTGATGAGACAGAATGCAATATTCCAGAATGGAACGACTGGATTCCTTATCATCATTACCGCCACCATTACAACCATCATTACCGCTATTTACCGTGCTAGTAAGCATTTTAAGAACAATTTGGATTGCTTGGGATTCTTTGTTGTCCTTGCGAGATTCTACATTAGCGGAATCTTAGCGTGCGTTATGTAAGTAACTCACCCGCTTTGAGCTGCAAATCCATAATTCAACATAAAGAAACTTTTACAATGGAATCGTTAATGGCGAGATTCTGCGTTATGGATTTTATTGCTTTGCGCCTCGCAATGACAAGCGGAAATGCAGACAGAGCAAAAGTTTCAGCGAGAAAAAGGCAAAACAAAGAATAGATTTATTTCACAAAAACAAAGCCTCTTTAATTTGTAGCTACAACCAAACTTGCATTTAAAGAAATTTTGAATTGCAAAGTTTATTTTGAATTGCCCCTGCGCACACCCACGCACTAGAAAAAGCAAAGGCTAGATTATATCCTCCGCGATTCCCGACAATATCAAGCATTTCGCCGATAATATAGAGATTTTGGCATTTTTTGGATTCCATTGTTTTGGGATTGATTTCCTTTCCGCTTATGCCTCCACCACTTACTTCCGCGTTCTCAAAGCCCCTTGTAGTTGGATTTTTAAGCTCAAAATTTTTCAGTCTATACACTAATTGCTTCAACTGCTTCGTATTTTTGGGATTCCAAGAAAAGTTTTGCGCAAAGGCTTTGGCGATTTTAGGGTGCAAGAATCCGCTAAGAAGCGCAGTAAGATTCCGATTCGGATAGGCTTTCATAAGGTTTGCAAGTTGGTTTTCTAAAACTCTCTCCTCCAAACTTGGCAAAAAATCTAAAATGATCTTGAGATTCTGCTTTGATTGCACAAAAGAGGAAATGTCTAGCACTCCAAAGCCCGAGATTCCATAATCCGTAAAAAGCACATCGCCTAGCAGAGTTTTAAGGATTTGATTCTCTTGTTTTAAGGTAATGTTAGCGGTTATTTTCACGCCACTTAGGCTACTAAGCCATTGGAATTCCACATTTAAAGGCACTAAAGAAGGATAAGTTTGCAGAACTCTTAAGCCCAAACCCTTTGCTAACTTCAACCCCTTATCACTGCCACCAAGCCTCAAAGACGCCTCACTTCCACAAGCAAGAATCACATAGGGATAAATCCTCTCCTCTTGCGCATTTCTTAATGCAAATCCCTCTTGCGTTTGGCGTAAATCTATAATTTCTGTCTCCAAATGTATTGTGAAATGCTTAGAATTTTGCAAAAAATCGGTAAAAATCTCTAGCACGGATTTTGCCGAGTTGCTAAGGGGATAAACCCTGCCGTCCTCTTGAATCGCTAATGCGATTCCAAGTTTTTGACAAAATTTATGGAATGCTTGAAAGCTAAAATTTTCTAAAATGCTTTGAATCTCTTGTGTGCTAAAACTTGAAGTTTGATATTGCTTTGCGCTTGTGTATTGGTTATGGATATTGCAGCGTCCGTTCCCTGTGGCTAGGAGCTTCTTGCCTAAAGTCTTGTTTTTTTCAAACAAAACCACCGGAATCCCAAAAGACAAAAGGCAAATCGCACAAAAAATTCCACTTGCTCCCCCACCAATGATTGCAACCTTTGGAATCTCTTGCAAAACTTATCCCCACACTTCTAGCTTAGAATTACTGGAAGCTCCCATAAGCCATTAGTTTATTGTAGCGGTTTTGGAGATAATTAGAATCGGATTGTATTTCTTTTAACGCACTTAAGAAATAATCTTTAATCGCTCCTGCTGCGGCTTCTTTATCGCGATGTGCGCCGATTCCGGGTTCTTGAATGATTGCGTCAATCAAGTGAGCCTCTTTCAAGCCCTCTGGCGTGATTTTTAACGCTTGTGTAGCACTTTCAATTTTTGCAGGGTCGTTCCATAAAATCGCCGCACAACCCTCTGGAGAAATCACGCTAAAGACGGAATACTGCATCATTGCGAGGCGGTCTGCTACGCCAATGGCAAGCGCGCCACCGCTTCCACCCTCTCCAATCACAATAGAAATAGTTGGAATCCTAAGCTTACTAAACTCTTGCAAATTCTTTGCGATTGCTTCACTCTGTCCGCGCTCCTCTGCGCCGATTCCGGGATAAGCCCCGGGAGTATCTATAAACATCAAAAGCGGAATCCCAAACTTCTCTGCCATTTTTGCTGCGCGTAATGCCTTGCGATAGCCCTCTGGATTGGGCATACCAAAATTTCTATGCAATTTGTTTTTTGTCCCGCGTCCCTTTTCCTCTCCAATCACCATTACCTTTTGCCCCTCAATCTTACCAAGAAAGCAGACAATGGCATTATCGTCCCTAAAGTGTCTATCCCCGTGAATCTCTAATGGCTCTTTTAAAAGCAGGGTAATATAATCCATAGCGTAAGGGCGGTCGGGGTGGCGCGCTAGTTGGAGTTTTTGATAATCTGAAAGATTGGAATACACTTTTGCAATTTCCTTATCCAAGTCTTTTTGTAAAATTTCAATCGCGTGTGTATCGCCTTTTAATCTCGCTGTTGCGATATTTTCTTGAATATTTTTGATTTTCACTTCAAAATCTAAATAAGTTGCCACGATTTACACTCTTTTAAAAATCACAACACCATTTGTTCCGCCAAAACCAAAGGAATTGCTCATTACCGCATTAATTTTTGCTTCTCTTGCAGTATTGGGGATATAATCCAAATCGCAATCGGGGTCTTTTTGAATCTGGTTAATGGTTGGGGGTAGGATTCCTTTTTGCATCGCCATAATAGAAACCACCGCTTCAATACCTCCTGCTGCGCCTAAACAATGCCCAATCTGTCCTTTGGTAGAACTCACAGGCGGCACGGCACCATTGAAGACTTTTTTAAGAGCTAAAGTTTCGTAATAGTCATTGTATTTCGTGCTTGTTCCGTGTGCATTAACATAATCAATCGGAATCCCTGCCATTTGCAACGCCATTTTCATTGCGCGATACGCTCCCTCTCCCTCTGGGGCTGGTGTTGTGATATGGTTTGCGTCTCCGCTTTCGCCAAAACCAACCAATTCCGCATAAATTGTTGCTCCTCTAGCTTTTGCCATTTCGTATTCCTCAAGCACCAATGCCGCTGCACCCTCGCCCATCACAAAGCCGTTGCGCTCATTATCAAAGGGGCGACTTGCGTGTTGTGGGTCATCGTTTCTATCCGATAATGCTTTCATTGCTGCAAAACCGCCGATTCCAACACCACAAATTGCGGATTCCGCCGCGACAACTAACATTCTATCCGCACAATTTAGCATAATGGTTTTACCCGCTTCGCTGATTCCGTGTGTTCCCGCCGCACACGCAGTAACACTTGCTAGATTGGGTCCTTTAATAGAATAATCAATAGAGATGAATCCCCCAAGCATATTGACAAGCGCGGAGGGGATAAAAAAGGGCGAAATGCGTTTAGGTCCGCGCTCAAAGTTAATCACAGAGTTTTTCTCAATATTTCCTAATCCTCCAATTCCTGAAGCAGAGCTAATGCCAAATCTCTCGGCATTAATGGAATCTAGCAATTCACCCGCATTATTTAGCAAACCGCTATCCTCCATCGCCTCTTTTGCGGCTTTGATTCCAAGCTGGATAAAGCGGTCTGCCTTTTTGACTTCTTTAGCGTCCATTACAGAGCTTGGGTCAAAGTCTGTAATTTCAGCGGCAATTTTTACAGGAAATTCCGAGACATCAAAAGAGGAGATTGTTTTAACTCCACATCTTCCATCTACAATAGCTTTAAAAGAATCTTCTCTGTTTAATCCAAGAGCATTAATCATTCCTATCCCGGTAACTACTACGCGTCTCATATTTCTCCTTATTTTTGCTAAGGCATACCCTGCGTTAGAAGGTATGCTAAAATTTGATGGTTATGTCTTATAGAAATTATGCTTTTGCCTTTTCAATATATGCCACAACATCGCCAACGGTTTGGATTTTTTCCGCTTCCTCATCTGGAATCTCAATTTCAAACTTTTCCTCTAATGCCATTACAAGTTCTACAACATCTAAAGAATCTGCGCCCAAATCATCTACAAATTTAGATTCTGGCTTTACCTCGCCCTCATTTACATTGAGTTGTTCAACAACAACCGCCTTTACATCATCAAACATTGCCATTATTTTCTCCTTACAAATTCAATAAGTTTAGTATTGTAGCTAAGTTTTTCTTAAAAAACTTCTTAGTTTGCTACATATACAATCCGCCATTGACTTTTAATACCTCGCCGGTAATGTAATTTGCGCTATTTGAAAGCAAAAATGCCACTGCACTAGCGACTTCCTCTCCTGTGCCAAATCTTCCCAATGGAATATTTTGCGCATAGGCTTCTTTGATTTCCTCTTTCAAACTTTTTGTCATATCGCTTTCTATAAATCCCGGTGTTATGCAGTTAAAGCGGATTCCTTTGCTTCCGCCCTCTTTTGCAAAAGATTTTGTCATTGCAATCATTCCACCTTTACTTGCTGCATAATTGCATTGCCCAAGATTCCCAATTTCTCCGATGATTGAAGCAATATTTACCACCGCTCCATAGCCTTGTTTGCGCATAACCTTTAATGCTTCCCTGCAACCAATAAAGCTTGAAGTGAGATTTGCATTCAGCACAGAGGTAAAATCCTCTACTTTCATTCGCATAGAGAGCTTATCGTTTGTGATTCCTGCATTATTGACTAAAAACGCTAATTCTCCATCGCTACTAAGGATTGCATTAATCCCTGCGATGAACTCCTCTTCTTTTGTCGCGTCAAAACACACAACAGCGGCGTTTCCACCATTATCTTGAATTTCTTTTTGTAAAGTATCGGCAAGTTCTGGCTTGGAGCGGTAATTAATCCACACTTTTAAGCCCTCTTTTGCTAAGACTTTGGCAATTTCCGCACCGATTCCCTTACTTGCCCCTGTGATTAAAACATTTTTTCCGTTAAAGTTCATAATTAAGCCTTTTAAACGCAAGATAAAGTTGCAATTATAGCCTAAATTTTAAGAATCCTTAATAGAGTAAGTTAAAAGTATGTGTGTGCTATTGTCTGTGTGGGTTTGCGTCTGGGATTGCAGTGTTAGATTTGGAATTTCTAATTCCAATAAGGCACTTAAATTTGGAATCGCAAATTGCGCGCAGGCTTTAAGTAGGATTCCGCGATAAAATTTGGCATAGTGGCTAAGGACTTTGCCATTTTTAATAAAGCTTGGTGTGCAGATGATAATATTTTGTGCTTCCTTAGGGGGATTGGTTATAGTAAAGCATTTTTGGTAGAATCCTGCGCGTAAATCCAAAATCTCTAAAGATTCTTTATTTTGCCGTTTCGTGTCCGTGGGGTAATTTTGCAATAAAAATTTCCAAATATTTTCTGAATTTTTAGCATAGAGCTGCTTCGTGCTAAATGTAAAATTTGTGTCCTTAAAGCCTTCGCCTTGCTTCAAATCATAATAAGGGATTTTATCCTCCGCCCTTAACAAACCAAAAAGATTAGAAAAAATTAAAAGATGTTCGCGTAAATAGGCTTTTTCTAAGGGGTTGAGTGCATTAAAGTTAAGCGCACTAAAGGCAACGCCTATATAGCGGCTAATGGCTTCAAGCAGGGGAGAATCTAGCAGATTCTGTGCGGTTGATAACTCTTGTAGATTAAGAGTTTTTTTGCCAAAAAGTTTTTGAATTTCCGCTTCTGATGCGGTTTGTAGAAACCATACATAAGCCTTTAAAATTTCCTCTAAATTTTGACAAATAAAATTTTTGTAAAATTTCTTTTGCGGCTTTGTTTCCTTTGTGTGTTGGATACATTTTTTTTCACTAGGCGCAAATAAAATCCACATTGCTTAATCCTAGAATAAAATGTTGTAGCCCATATAAAAACCAATGGCGGAAGTTTTGCTAAGATCTAAATTTACACTACTTGGATTGCCATTAATAGATACTGCGCCACTCTCTTCGCCAAAGTCTAAACGTCTAGCCTGCACGCCAAATTCCAATTCACCGCTTGAAAATGTGCGGATAAATCCTGCTTTTGCTCCATAAGTAACGCCTGTGTAAGAGAGTTTTTCTACTGCGCTATTATTAATCACAAACCCGCCACTATCAAATTTGCCTAGCGCGAGTCCGGCATTAATGCCTAACAATAAACGCCAATTTGTGCTATTGGGAAGCTGCGGAGTAAAAGCATAGCCTAAGGTTAAGAGTTGATAAGAAAATCCATTTTCTTTAAAATGGTGTTCAAGATTGACTAATAACCTGTTATTTGCGTCCATTAAATAGCCAAATTGGATTCCGATTCCAAATTGCTTCTCGTCTAAATTGTGTGTTTGCGCATTAAATCCACTAATATTTAAAGTTGCGTCTGATTGCGCTTTATCAAATGTTCCATACACGCCAAGCAATCGGTTTTTACGCTCTTTATAGAGAGGATGCTCATTGTCTTGCGAATAGTTGGGATTTGGATTGCTAGGCTGCCACGCAAAAGCTAAGGTAGAGAAAAAAATAAAAAACACCAATATTTTTGAAATAATCTGCATAAGCGATCCTTTTTGCTTGTTTTATCTACTAAAAAAGAAATAGCAAAAAGGATTCCAACTTTTTATTTGGGTGTTAAATTATTTATAAAGATGAAATTCTAAACTATTCTAACTCTTCTCGCACCTTTTTGACTGCCTCTACGATATTTTTGAGACTTGGCTTGACTTCTTCCCATTTACGCGTTTTAAGCCCACAATCGGGATTTATCCACAGCTGCTCTTTGGGCAAAACCTCCAAAAGTGCTTTGATTTGTGTTTTAAGTTCCTCTACACTTGGGATTCTAGGACTATGTATATCATACACGCCCGGTCCCACTTCATTTTTATAACCCACTTCTTTAAAGATTTTAAGCAATCTATTACCACTGCGTGCGGTTTCAATGCTTATCACATCGGCATCAAGGGCTTCAATGGTTTTGATAATATCATTAAACTCGCTATAACACATATGTGTGTGAATCTGTGTTTGGGATTCCGCAATCGCAGTCGCGCTTCTGAAGCATTTTAATGCCCAAGTTTCATAATCTTTAATCTTTTCCGCGCGCAAAGGATAGCCCTCTTTAAATGCCGCCTCATCAACTTGAATAATTTTGATCCCAGCCTTTTGTAAGTCGTCAATCTCATCAGCAATACAAAGTGCGATTTGCTCACACACTGCACTGCGCGCTAAATCATCACGCACAAAGCTCCAATTTAGAATCGTAACCGGACCTGTAAGCATTCCTTTCATCACTTTTTTTGTGAGGCTTTGAGCAAATTTGCTCCACTCTAGTGTCATAGGCTTTGGACGAGAAACATCACCAAAAATAATGGGTGGCTTCACGCAACGACTGCCATAGCTTTGCACCCACGCATTTGCACTAAATGTGAAGCCCTGAAGTTGCTCGCCAAAATACTCCACCATATCATTGCGTTCTGGCTCTCCATGCACAAGCACATCTATGCCAATCTCCTCTTGAAACTTTACACAATCCCTAATGTAATCCTTAATGCCCTCTTCATATTGCGCTTTGTCTATTTGTCCTTTTTTGTAGCTTAGACGCAGGGCGCGAAGTTCCGGTGTTTGTGGAAATGATCCAATCGTGGTGGTGGGTAAAATAGGAAAATTAAAATGCTCTTTTTGAATCTTAATGCGTTCGCTAAAAGGTTGCACCCTCTGTGTTTTTGTGTAGTTTTTCACACGCTCACGCACTGCTTTATCGTTTGTTTTGGTAGAATTTTTACGAGCGGCATTAATGCTTTGATTCTCTTGCAAGAAATTGCGTGTCGCATTATCTACATTTCTCCTAAAGAGATTCTCTAGCACATTAATTTCCTTAATTTTCTCCTCCGCAAAGCTTAGCCACGAGAGAATTTGAGAATCTATTTTGTCTTCACCCTCTTTACTAAAAGGCGTATGCAAAAGGGAACAAGAGCTGCTCACCACGATTCTGTTTTTTGGAACCACATTTGCAATAGATTCTAAAAGTGCGAGTTTGGATTCTAAATCCGCTACCCAAATATTGCGCCCATCAATCACCCCCGCATATAGCACTTTATCGCTTCTAGCGATAGATTCTAAACTCTCAATGTTTTTACTCCCCGCGACAAAATCAAGCCCAATGCCATAAATATTTGTTTGAAGCAGAATCTCTGTTAATTCCTTGCTATGCTCAAAAAAGGTGCTGACAATAACTTTAATGCCTTTTTTAGTGATATTATCATAAATACATTGTATTGCACTTCCTCCCTTAGAGCATTCTAAGCCAAAGATTCCCGCGTCAAAGCCTTTTACAAAAATAGGCTCACTAAATTCCACCACCACTTCAGAATCTAGTGTTGCAATTTGTTCAATCAAATCAAAATAGGCACTCTTAACCTTTCTAAACACTTCCTCTCTCTGTCCCTTTACCACCTTGCTTAATGCTAAAAATGTAAAAATACCTATAAGTTGAATTTTGGGCTTATACCCCAACGCCTTTGCCTCATTGTATTGCGCAATAATCGCACTTGCGTCCGCTTGATACTCGTCCTCAATGCTCAATTCTGGCACAACATAATGATAGTTTGTATTAAACCATTTTGTCATTTCACAAGCCACGCCTTCCTTGTGTCCCCTCGCCATTGCAAAATATCCCTCCAAACCGCTTAAATGTTTGAACCTAGCGGGTTTGCAACCAAGCGCATAGGCAAGGTCAAGCACATTATCATACAAACTAAAATCATTCACGCATACATAGTCAAGCGACTTTTGTAACTCCCAATGCCGAGCACGCAGGTCTTTTGCGGTAGATTCCAACTCTTGACTGCTACATTTGCCACTCCAAAAAGCCTCTAATGCCTTTTTTAATTCTCTATTTTTCCCAATGCGTGGGAATCCTAAAATATTACTCATAAGTCTCCTTTTGAAAATAAAAGCGGGATTATATCTAAATAATTTAAAAGATACAATATGTATTTATAAAAAATAATATAATTTTTATAAATATCCCTATATTATGTGATTATAATATTATTATAATATAATACATATCGTATATTTTAAAATTATGTAGAATATTAGAATCTTTAAAGAGAGTTTTGCTTGCTTTTTCTTGCGCTCATCATTGATTGCAGGGTTGTTGTTATCTAATTTGCCAAATGCAGACGGGGTTTAATGCTTAGAAATAGGCTAATCTTAGTAAAGCAGCAATGTAAAAACATAGCCAATTTTAAGAATTAGCAGGAGAATTCGCTTTGCAGTGGATTTGATTTATACAGAAATATCTAAATGTGGAATCGTATTATCTGTATCTGTTTCCAATTTTTGTGGTTTTAAATGCTCTTGTTCTTTTGATTCTTGTTTTTCTTCCTCGTCTTTTTCGCGCTTGCCATTCCCCTCTCTTTCGTCATTGACTGCAAGCGTTTCTTCGGTGGGACGCACTTCTTGGATTTCTTCTTGTTGGTCTTGTAGGCTTTGGAGATTTACCATAGATTGAAAGTCAAGTTTGACTTGTGTATTAGCTTGTTGCACGGAACCAACTTGAGCGTTTTGATTAATGAATGTTAGATTGCCAATAGGAGTTACCGCCATTTTTTAGTCCTTTTTTACTTGTAGTGTTTGCTCTTTTGCATACACTACATTTGCGCCTTGTGTGATTTTCACAAACTTGCGCCTTGTGTAATCCACATTATAATTTCCGCTAAAATCTTTTGTAAAACCAATCAAAATTTTTGCGGCTTTATATAAGATTATATCGGAAATTTTTGATTTTCCACAATGGATAATACAATGTGAGCTTGGCACATCGCGGATATGCATCCAAATATCCTCTGCTTTTGCTTCTTTTAAAAGTGCAATATTTTCTTTTTCGTTTTTGCCAATAGAGACTTTAATGCTTTCAATAAAAAAGCTTTCAAACTGCTTAGGTTCAGTCTTTTGTTTGAGTTTTTTTGCGCTTTCTTTTAGGATAGAATCTTTAAGAAAATTAGAATTTAAAATGGACAAATCATTAAGATTTGTTACATTTTGTATCATTTCTAAAAGATTTTTGTAAAAGGTTAGTTTATCGTGGAGATTTTGCTCTTGCAGATAAATATTTCGCGCCTTTTTTGTAAGCTTTTTGGAATGCGTAAAAAACATTTGTGCTGCTTGACTTAGAGAATACGCATTGGGTGGAAGTGGAATCTTAACGCCCTCAAGCTCTATGCTATTGCCCCTAAAATGTGGATAAAGATAGAGATTTTGCACAAGTAATTGCCCAAAATATGCCTGTTCTTTCGCGCTAGATTCTAGTGTGTTTTTGTCCTCTAGTGTGGCTATAAAATGCTCACATTGCGTAATTTTCTGGCGTAGGCGCGTGGTAGATTTTTGGATTTTAGCCTGCAAATCTTGTGTTTTTAGGGTGTTAAAATTCTCTGCTAATACCGCAAAAAGCTCTCCTTCCTCTTGCAAGTTTGGAATCTTGCTAGGTTGGGGCAGAGGCAAAAGCGGTTTTGCGATTCTTACTTCGCGGAAGGATTGCTCTTGCGTAATATGGCGCAGGGCATCTAGGACAATGCCTTTGGAATCCAATAGAATTAAATTTGTATTGCGTCCAGTAAATTCCATTTGCAAAACAATGTTCAAGGTTTTATAGGTGTTTTGTGTTTGTAAATGCAGGCGCAGGATTCTATTGTAACCATCAATAGTTGCAGAGAGAATGACTGCGTTAAAGCAGTATTTTTGCAGGCTTTTATCAAAAGGGGCTTGGTAAATTTTAGGTGCAATTAGGGGTGTATTTGTTGTAAAAATCGTAGATTTACCTCTTGTTAAATCAGCAAAAAATAGTGTGCCATCAATATCAAGCTTAAAGGTATTATCTGCGATTCTGCGGATTGTGCGAAGTTTGAGTGGTGGAGATTGTGTTAAAAACTCGCTAAATTTTTGCAATGTGCTTAGTCGCATTGTGTGCCACTTAGAAGCTTGGTAGCAAATTCCAACGCTTCTTTGGTAATGGAATTGCCACTAATCATACGCGCAATTTCTTGGATTCTACTGGATTGATCTAGCGGAGCAATCGTTGAGCCTTGTGCTTGTTTTTGCACAAGAAAGTGTGTATCGGCAAGGCTTGGCATATGGGGTTGGTGTGAGATTGCAAAGACTTGGTAGGAAGCGGCGAGTTGCTTGAGTGCAAGCGCGACGCCTTGTGATTCCTCTCCGCTTAAATTTGCATCAACTTCGTCTAAAATAATGATGGCTTGGTGGCTTGTCTGTGTGCTTTGTGTAAGTAAAAGCGCAAGGCGGAATCGATTAAATTCACCAGAACTTAGATTTTTTAGCTCTGTGTTTAAGGTGATTTGCAAATGTTCCGCGCCTAAAATGCTAAAAGATTCCACTTCTAAAATTGGTTCTAAATGCACGACTGCTTGTTGCATTTTAAGGGAGACTAAGGCAGAGTTTAAAGAATCTTTAAAGCTTTTTAAACCCTTGTTTCTAGCGGCACTTAAAGCTTGCGCTTTTGTTTGTAAAGTCGTCTTAGCATTTTCTAGTTTTTGTGTGGCGTCTTTTACGATGGAATCTAAATTTTCGTATTTTTGTAATTCCTCGCGCTTGTTGTCTAAATATTCTAGGGCTTCATCTACGCCGCCATAGCGGTGTTTAAGCGCGCTTAAGGCTTCAATACGGTTCAAAATTTCCTCTGGATTCATCTCATCAAGCGATTCTAGGCGTTCGCTTTCACTCTCGCACAAGGATTCCAATGTATTAAGGGCGTCTAAAATAGAATCGCAATCCTTAGCATTGGTGAGTTGTAAAAATTGCGAAACCTTATGGCTTTGGCTTAAAAATTCACGCACATTTTGCACACTCTCTGCAATTTTCTCTTTTTTGGAAATTTCTTTTTTGAGTTCTAAAAGTTCCTCATACTCGCCTTTTTTGGGATTTAGCGATTCTAGCTTTGCAATCTCAAAACGCACAAACTCTTTTAATTCTGCAACCTTTAATGCTTCCTCGTGGAGCTTTTTTAACGCATTTTTTGCATCTAAAAACTCTAAGAAAGATTCTTTGTAGGATTCTACAAGCGCGTTGTGTGTGTTATTTTTCGCGTTTAAAAAGGAATCTAGTGTAAGAAATAAATTTGCCTCACTTGCTGCGTCATAGGATTTTGTGCTTAAATGTTTTAAAAAGGGCGCAAAAAGCTCTTGAATTTTCTTTTTCGGAATATTTTGCGCGTTTAAAAAGTAGCGGATTTTATCCTTTTTGCTAAGCGTTAAAATAACTTCGCCCTCATCAATAAGTCCTACAAAATCTTGCGGAATCCCCTGTAATTCTAAGGTTGCCTCTAGTAATTGCGCGTTACATTCTCTTAAACCAAAGAGAGCTAAAATAGATTCCATAAGCACGGATTTCCCAGCCCCACTTGCCCCACTGAAAACATTAAAATGTAAGTTTGGATAGATTGTAATATCTTTAAAGGCGGGAGAATCTTTAATGGTGATTTTATGGATACAGAGTGTTGGCATTAATCAAAATCTCCCCAATGGAATTTCTCTTTTAGAATCTTAAAATAATCCCAGTTTGTGCTGTGGATAAGCTTTGCACCATTACTTGTAGCCTTAATGGTGATTTGCTCATTAAATTTTAATGGCTTGGTCTCTTGCCCATCAATTACAATATTACAACGTCCGTGTTCGCCTAATGCGATGGAAATTTCAAAAGAATCGGGTAGAATAAGTGGGCGTTGCGTTAGAGAATGCGCACAAATGGGTGTTAAAAGGATATTTTTAGAAAAAGGATAGACGACTGCACCGCCAGCACTAATGTTGTATGCCGTAGAGCCTGTGGGTGTGGCGATAATGAGTCCATCGCCATAATACGCGTTGAAATACTCGCCGTCAATATAAGCCTTAAGATGAATCATTCCTGCGTCATTTAAGCGCGTTAAGATAATATCATTTAACGCTACAAAGCTTTCACCCTCTCCGATTCTACCCTCTAACATCATATGCTGCGCGATTGTATAGTTCCCGCTTTTTAAGTTGGGTAAAAAGTCACAGACGGCGTCTTTTTGCAAGTCCGTAAGGAATCCTAAATGTCCCATATTAATGCCTAAAATAGGCTTTTTAAAAGCAATAGAACGCCTCGCTGTGGAGATGAGTGTGCCATCTCCACCGATTGAAATGAGTGCGTCAGATTCTTGACAAATTTCTTTGAAATTTAATCCGCGCATTCCTATCATTCCCGCGCTTAAGGAATCTAGTAAAATATGGAATCCAAGTTGTGTGGCTTTTGTTTGAAATTCCAAAAAATAATCTTTTAAGGCGGGCGTAGATGGGCGTAAGAATACACCTAAAGTTTGGATTGCAGGATTCATATTACTCCACAAAATAAGCTTTAATGCTGTAACCGCGCTTGTTTTCTAGTTGTAAGCTTGGTCCTTCAAAAACCACAGCATTGGGAATCTTAGAGGTAATAGAGCGAATTGCTTCCCACGCACGAAAACTTGCTAAGCCTTCTTGCTTTAACTCTGGAGAGAGTCCGCGATAAGGATTTGTATCTACGATGCCTTGCACTTCAAAGGCAACGACACGTTTATCGTTTTGTAACTCACTATCCACTTTTGTAGCAATGGAGAGTAAGCAGCTTTGCGGAATCTCCCATTTGCCAATTTCCATAGAGAAACATTCTGTAATGATTTGACGTTTAGGTTTAATAGAATAGCGCAATTTTGTCATTGTGTTTTGCGCTTTTTTTTCTTGCATTTCTTGCACGGAGACATTTAATCCCTCTACTGATTGTGCGAGATGTTCTAATTCTCTATTTTTCTGATACAAGGCTTCTTGTAGGCGTTTAATTTCATCGTCTTTAGCGTCTTGCTTTGTGTATTGTATTTGTGATTCTGCTGTGTTAGGTTGGAATCCTAGTGCATTGTTAGCTTTATGCAGTAAAGCCTGTCCGCTAGGCTGGTGCAAGAAGTAGTATCCTCCGCCTAGAATGAGCAAAATCAACACAATAAGTAAAAACAAGTATGCCCAAAACACACTTTTGTTATTTGTTGTGCTTTCATCTAGGGAATATTCTATTTCTTTTTGTGGGGTTGCTTGCTCTTTAGAGGTTGTTTTCTCTTTAATATTGGAAACATTATTGTGCTTTTTAGTATCATCAGACATTTTTACTCCTTATGCAACGCGCTTAAAATTGGATTTGATATTCTCGTAAGCTTCGTTGATTAAGCGGAATTTTTCAGCATAGCCATCAATAATTTTTTTATCTTGTCCATACACATTATCGGGGTGATAAGTTTTTGCAAGTTCAATATAGCGGGTTTTGACGTCTTCAAAATCATCATTGTAGCCACAGCCTAGAATCTTATAACTTTTTTTGAGTAGTTTTTCTTCTTTGGTTAAATATTCTTCAAAACATTCAAAAGTATTGTGTGTTTTAAATGTTTCATAGTCAAAGTCTAGCACGATATTGTGGATAATTTTCTGCGAAAGTGCGCTGATTAGCTTTTCCCAAAAATAAGGGCTACTAGATTCTAAGAAAATTTCTTGTCTTGTGTAGCTAAGGAGAAAATCTTGGAATCGAGCGCACAAATAACGTCTAGCAAGACGACTTGGACGACTAAGCCTTAAACACACCTGTGCGTTGCCAAAGGAGCTTTGAATAATTTGTAAGGACACGATAATATGTTCTAGCATTGCGCGGTTTTCTACCATTTTAATGCGAATGGGTAAATAGCTGCTATCAATAATAGTTTGGAATGCTGGACTATCTTTTTTTGCGTCCTCTTGCATTGCTACGTGGTATGCCCAATTTAGAAAGTAATCTTTCTTATAACGTTCGCCATCATCAAGAATTAGCACAGAACTTGATAAGCGATAAGCTTTAGAGAAGTGTTTATATGCGAAATCTACCGCACGTTTTAAAAATTGTGATTCTTTTTCAATGCTAATTTGAATGTATGGCTCTAAGAGCTCTACTTTCATTGTCATTCCTTTGTTAATTTGTCCTAATTCACCGCTATTTCTAGTGTTTTATGTCTTTAATAGGTAAATTAAGCAATTTTGATTCCACTTTTATTTCTCATTATTTTTTTGTGCATTTTTAATGGCTTGCAAATTTTGCATAATTGTATCTATTTCTTTCTTAAGAGCCAAAGAAACTTGCATAATCCACGTGCATTTATCCTCTGTGGTGTTTGCATTTTGGGCTAGGAATTGGGAATATGCTTTATTTAAAGAATTCATAGGACCAAATAAGCGTGCTTGAAATTGCTCAAAGCAAAATGCTTCATTGAGGGTTTCGCGGACATTTTCTAACGTAGGATTAAAGAGGGCAAATTCCTCCTGATTTTCGCGATGCTTTGCAATAGCATTCTTGATTTTTAAATCTAGTTGCGTTAGTGTTAAATGAATCGCATTATCGTAATTGAGGGACAGAAAGTTACTTAGCGCGTTTAGTTCGCTGCGCAAAAATGAGATTGCAACAAGTGCATTTTTGTTAAAATCTGTGAGTATATTTTCATAACAATGCTGTGCAAAGGTGCGTAAATCCTGCATTGCTTGACTTTGTGGTGCGATGAGGTAAAGTTCAATAGATTGTGGGGCTTCATCTTGCCAAAGGGCAACTTTTTGTGCTAGAGATTCCGTATTTTTCTCTATGGATTCCACAAATAAATCTAAGAAGTTTTTGATTTTTACACTAATGGCTTTATAGTCCTTAACGAGTTTTGTATCTTGGTTTTGCAGCTCAATGCGTAGCTTTTCTAAAGGCAGAATTGTAACGGCTTTCTTGTGTGCAATGGATTTTGTGCCTAGTAATGTTTTTTTGTCTTGTAAAAAATCTATGGACTGCTTCTCAAAAGCGTTAAAAATCTTTTGTGCTAAGGAATCTAGCAAAATATCTAAATTAAGGTATAGCTCATTGAATATTTTTTGTTCCTTTTCTTTAGAGGTGGCACAATTTTGAACTAAAAGCGCGTTGTGTTTATATAAAAGCAAGTGTAATCTTCTATAGCTTTGTCGGATTTTATGGTATTGCAAATGTAAAAAGATGTGCATTTCTTTGAGTTTTTTAAGCGCACTATGGGATTTTGCGAGGCTAGCTCGCGGCTTAATGGTTTGGTTTAAGAAGTCAAAAATTAAAGGCATATTAGAGTTGCGCATTAGATTTTGTGTGGCGTCATCGGCTTTTTCTTGTAGGGCTTTTGTAATATTTTCTTGTGCATTTTGATAAATTTGTGTGAGTTTATCAAGGGATTCTTGTGTCTCTAAATGCGTGTTGTTTAAATTAGAATCGCTATATTTTAATGCAATATCTTGGATTGCGTGGGCTAGGTTTAAAAGCGATGTTTCAAGAAATTTTTCTGTGGTATTAAGCCGTGCCTTTAGTGCAAGTTTTGCAGAGATTGGAATCACATCAGAGAAAATACCCTCAAACGCACTTTTAGCGTAATTGACGCTTGTTTGAATTTCTGCGTCATTCTTTAGCCTGTCTTTTTGGTTTAGCACGCAAAGGCTTTTTTGCGCAAAGTGTGCGCTAAATTCCTTAAGCAAAGCCTTTTCGCTGTTTTTGCCTGCGTTATCAATGAGGGTTAGCCAGATGATTCCATCTACATTTTCTAACACCTTTAAAGTCGCGTGCGTATCGTCATCGTTTTGGGAGTTAAAGCCCGGCGTATCTAAAAAGTTAATTTCTTTTAAAAGCAGAATCGGCGCATATAGGCAAAAATAATCAATATTTTTAGAATTTTCCCTTGTTAGTTTGTGTAGAAATTCTATATTTTGTAAGATTTTTTTGCCATCTTTGTATAGAATTTCTAAAATATAATCCTCGCCGTAGCAGATTTTACACACTTTAGAGGTAATAGGTGTAATGCCTGTTGGCAAAATATCCTGCCCTAAAAGTGCGTTTAAAAAGGTGCTTTTACCGCTTGAAAACTGCCCAATAATTGCAATTTGCATAGGTTCTGTGCTTTTGTGTTGTAATTGCTCAAAAAAGCTTATTTTGTAATCGTTTGGGTTGAGGTGATTTTGGCATTGTAAAATCAGCTTTTGTATAGGGGTTTGTTGTTGTAGTTTCTCTAGTAAGGCTTTGCATTCTAAAATATAAGTATTAAGCATTATTATCCCCTGTCGCATAGTGTTGTAAAGCTTTTAGTGATTCTAAATTTGTGTGAAGCTTGGCTAATGTTTGTGTGAGAATCTTCTCTCTTTGCTGCTTCTCTTTCTCGCTTGTGTTGAGATGGCTAAGTGCGTGTTGCAGGATATTATCCTTAGCTTCCAAATCTACGTTTAAATGGCTTTGTATGGAATCTAAAAGCGCACTAAAGTGTGTGATGTATTTTTGTTCTAAGGTTTTGGATTCTTGCATTAAAGCTGTGATAAAATCCAAAAATCCCTCTTTAAAGTCGGAATCTAGTGCAATTTTTAGTGCATTAGTTTGACTTTTATTGAATTGTTTAGAGGTTTTAAGAATCTTATTTAGAATCTTGAGTTTTGTCTTTTGCAAAAGCGTTGGATTTAAATATAAATTAAAATTTTTTGCGCTGTCCTGATTATCTTGTAACTGCGCATTTAGCGATTCCAAAAGGGATTCAAAATGACTCTTTAATTGTGCAATTTTCTTGCTTAAACTCTGCGTGCTAAAGCGTAAAATATCGCTCAAAGTGTCCTTCAATCCTAAATCTAAGATATATTCTAAACGTTCAGAGCTTGGAGTTTTGCCTTTTTCATAGTCATAAATAATGTCTGCAAAAACACGTTCGCTTAAAACATTTTTCGCTTCCTCTAGTCTTTGGTTTAGCTGGTTTTGTAGAGTGTTTAGGAAGTCCTGTAGCTGTGTTTTGGTGGAATCTAATGCAGTTTTTGCATTCTCTAGTTGCGCTAAGCTTTGCGTTTTTAGGGATTCTGCTTCTTGAATGCGTTTCTGCACTTCCTGTTCTTTAGCAAACAACAGGCTTTGCTCTAAATAGATTGCAGATTTAATAGCGTCATTGACGCGCGCGAAACCTTGTGCGCTAATGTAGATTAAATCCTTCGCCTTCGTGCTATTTTTGCCGAGTAAGGTTTGGTTTAAATAGGCAATGAGAGCGTTGAAATTAGAGGATTCCAAATTAAATCCTAGTTCTTGCGCTTTTGCAGGGTTTGTTTGACAAAGCAGAGCAGGGTAGCTTGCAAGGGCGATGAAATCTAGTCTTTTAAACAGCAGTGCCACATCGTCTTGTGGGAGGTTCTGTTTTAGGTTTGCTTTAATACTTTCTTTGGTGTAGTTTAGTGCAGCTTGCAAATCGGCTGGTTCTAATAAATCTGCGTGGGTTAGCAAGATGAGAATCCGTGATAGATTCGCACTTTGCAAGGTTTGCAGAATAAAACTCATATCAATTTGTGTTGCACTCTGTGCGGCATTCATTGCGTGGATTAGCAAGTCGCAATGTCCTAGATACTGCCTAGTAATCTCTTCTCTTTGGATAATGGGGTCATCAAGTCCGGGCGTATCTACTATTTCTACGGAATTTTCTAAAAATTTTAGTGGTGTGAAAAGTATCGTTTGCTTGATGAGGTTGCAAAGACGGCTCGGGTGGTTTGCGGAGGTGTATTTGGGGAGTTCCTCTATACTAATATCAATGCTTTGTGCGGAATCTTGGATTTGTTTTGTAAAAACTTCGCGAAATTCTGCATTCTTAAACAGCGTGTCAAGTTCGGATTCTGCGATAATGGATTTCACATCTTCCCATTCTTGTTTGTTCCAAAAGCACACTTGTGCGTGAGGTGTTTTGGCGTATTTTAGCAGTGTTAAGCTTGCTGTCTCTGGAATCGTGGAGCTTCCTAGAATCTCTTGCCCTAAAAGCGCGTTTAAAAGTGTGCTTTTGCCTGCACTTAGCACGCCTGTGATTCCAATGGAAAAATGTTGGTTTTCTATTTTTTCTACGAGTTTTTGCAATGTGTTAAAATGCGCAATCAAATATGGAAAATCCCGTGTTAATGTAGAATGTAACGATTCCTTTTGGGCTTTTAATAATGCTAAACTTTCATCCAAAAAATTTTGTAAAAATGTGCTAGACAATGCTGCGGGTGTGGAATCTTTGATTATAGAATTATCTGTGGGATTTGAATCTGAAATTTCTTGCTTGATAAGTTGATTAAAATACTGCTCAATGCTAGGTAAAAGCGCACTTTGCGTGATGTTTTCGCTCTTTAGAATTTTAAGATTTTCTAACACAGCTTTTAGTAATTCTTGTGTGGGTTTTGGATTTGTGTTAAAGGCTTTTTGCAGGTTTAAAAGCAATGTATATTGTACTTGAGAAATGCCCTTAAAACTAAGGGTTTTGCAGTATTTTTCACATAAATGTTGTAGTGTTTCATTCTGCCAAAACACATTAAACCCTTGCGCATCAAGACTTAAGAATATCGCGATAATCGCGCTTGCATTGTCATTTTCTAAGATATGTAAATTCCCTAGTGGAAGCACTTCTTTAAAATGCTGACGAAAAGTATCAAAAATTTGTTCCATTAATTTCCTTTAAAGATTCCGCGTAAAATATAAAATAGCCCCGCACTTGTAAATAGAATTCCACTTAAGGCTACACATAGCACACCCCAACCAAAGTGGTTATACAGATAGCTGGGCAATGTTGTTCCAAAAGTCCCTCCTGTATAGTAAAATGCGAGATATAAGCCATTTGTGATTCCTTTTTTCTCGCTAGAGATGGAATTGACAAATGCCGATAGCACGGAATGCACGATAAACATTCCAATGCAAATTACAAACACGGCAAAAAACAACCACCAAAAGTTTTGCGCTAGCATAATTAAGGGTGCGATTCCAAAAACCAAAAAACCAAAGACAATCGCGCGTAAATCTCCACCAAGAGCGCGTTTAATGCGTCCAACCAATAAGGCAGTGATGATTCCAATGATGTATCCTAAATACAAAAAACCAATCTGTGCGGGTGTAATATTTGGATTTAGGGCTTTGATTTCAAAGGGCATAAAGTTTAGCGCACCTTGAAAACAAAATAATACCAAAAATGCTCCCATATATAAAAATGCATATCTCTTGTCTTGTAATAATTCTAAGACAACTTTGGGTGTGATTTTCGCGCTTGCCATTTGCGAGCTATGCGGGAGTTTGTAGGCAAGAAGAGCAACAATTAAGGTTGCGATTCCAAGTGAAGCAAACGTAAATTGCCACGAGGAAATGGAAGTGATAAATCCACCACCTACGCGCGATAAAACACCTCCAAATACGGTTGCTGCAACATAGATGCTGACATATTTTTGCATATTTTGCATTCCTGCGCGCGTTAGGGTTGTTAAAGTCGCCGTCAAAGCTGCTGGAATCACGAGTGCTTCTAAGATTCTAATGCTTAAGAAAAATGTGTAATTTTGTGCAAAACAAAGGAGGCATTGTAGGATTCCAATGCTGCCAAGCGCAGAAAATAAGATAATACGCGTGTCAAATTTCTCCAGCAAATACCCATAAATAATAGGTGCAACGGCGAGAGAGAGTAATACAACGGAAGTAAAAAGCGTTACTTGCGTAACAGAGATTCCAAACTCTTCCATAAAGAGTGGTTGCATAGGCTGTGTAATATAAAGGCTAGAAATCGTTACAATTGCACTCAAAAGGACAACAAGTAATGTGTAGTGTTTCATTATTATTACGCCCTTAAAATTTTTGTAACATTCTAAAACAAAAAACGATAAAAAAAGTTAAAAAATTTTTATTTTTTGAATTTTAGTTTGCACTTGCAGTGATTGCCTTTAGCCCTGCTTACTTGTGGAATCGCAGCAATTTATACTACAAGATTCCATTGTAAAAGTTTCTTTTAGAAAAAATAAAAGTTTAGATTTTTTTTGAGCTGTTCGCTCTCAAAAGCGTTTTATTTAATTGCCTTTTTTGCGAGCGTGCTAGCACGCAATAATTTTTAGCCCTTTTTTAAAAAATGTTAATTTTCTAAAATGCGCTAAATTTTTAAAAAAGGAAGCGCAATGCCAGAGGATATACCAATGCAACAAGAACCGCAAGCTAAAGCACCGCAACCACCAGCAGACAATGCAGGTGATAGCGCAATGTATGACGCAACAGCAGAAATACAAGAGCTAGAAGGCTTGCAAAAAGAAATTGACCAATTAGAACTTAGCATAGAGGAAAATGGTGCAGAGTTTTTAGCGAGCAATTTAAACGAGCAAGAGCAGGATTTATTTTTTGATAATCCCAAAGAATTTTTTAAAGCAATGATGACAAAGCTTAACACCTTTTATAACGAACAAATCGGCAGTAAGAAAGGGAGAATGCAAGAGTTGCAAAGCAAAATCAAAGAAAAAGAAACCTATGCAAGCTTGGATAAGGCACAAAAAGCCTTTGAGGAGACACATAAGGATATTAGCGTAGATGAATTAATGGCTTATGCACAAGAGGAGTTACCGCCTCGCGTGCATAGAGAGATTGCGCAAATGCCTCCATTAGAAGCATTAAACGCAATCTATGCACATTATAAAAAGAACAATGGTAGCGAGGAGGAATCCCTACCTAAACAAGCACAAGGCACAGAGCTAGACGCACAAAACATTGATACAAAAATGTCTAGCGATGATTATTTTAACAGAGTTTAAAGGAGTTTAAAAAATGGCAATCGATTTAAATGGTATTAAGCTAGAAAAGTGGAAAAATGACCCCAATGTATCTGTAGAGATTAGCAAACGGATTGAAAGTGCTTTATGGCAAGAATCGTATTTTGAAAGCTTAATTGGAAGCGGACAAGATAGAGCCTTGCGCACAATCGCTATGCAAGGAATTTTTAATGCCGTAACACCAAGATTAAAAGCACCACTGCAAGGTGATGGTGTGCGCGGTAATGCGGACTTTGATACAAATTACGATAAATTAGAAATTTATTCACTCACAATGCACCCAAACAACTTTGCAAACTCTCTAAAGAGTAAAACAAAGTTAGAACAAGCAATGCAACAAGTAAATTTCATTAAAGAAAGCGTAGATTCTCTGCAAGGTTGGTTAAAACAAGCTGTAGATAGAGCCATTGCGGTAACTTTGTGTAATGATTTCACAAATGCCGTTGTGTGCGATTCTGCAAATGGTTATAA
Organism: Helicobacter sp.; assembly: GCA_022766795.1. GTDB lineage: Bacteria > Campylobacterota > Campylobacteria > Campylobacterales > Helicobacteraceae > Helicobacter_D. The sequence goes on along the minus strand of JALEPE010000048.1, from coordinate 1,568 downwards.
AGACACAACAAAACACGCAAACATAGAGGATAGCACAAAAACTATCGCGGCTGATGATACACTAAATGTCCAAGCGATTAAACGTGCTATTTTTATGGCAAAACGCGGACTAGGCTATGATGGGAAAGAGAGATTCCCTATTAAACCAGTAGCCATTTCACGCAAGACCAATGATGGGATTGTAACACGCATTTACCAATACATTATTTTGGTGGATACGGTAGGTGCAGAACAATTAAAAAGCGACCCTGAATGGATTGAATTGCAAAAAATTGATAAACGCGGTTTAGATAATAATCTATTCACAGGATTTTTGGGCGTGATTGATAATTGTCCCGTGATTGATGTAGGGACTTGGAGTGCATTATCCACAGGCTTATTGCATAGTGGCGTTGAGGATAGTGCCTTTAAACAATATCTCAATGTCCTAAACCTAAACAATGGAAAAATCACGCCCCCTAGCTTTTATACGGGTAACCAAAAAACAGGCATTGGCGTCTTAATGGGTGCATCCTCTATTCTCTGCGCGGGACGCCCTAAGCCTGATGTGTATATTGATGATAAGCAAGACGCGGGGCGTAAAATTGTAGTTGGGATTGATAGAAATATCTCTATTGCAAAGGCGCGTTGGATTAGCTATGAGAATCCTAACTCACCATTCCATAATACAGACTTTGCAACCATTGGTATTTTCTATTCACATAAGGAGTAAGCAATGATGATTCAAACCGTGCATAATATTAGCTATTTAGCTGTTAGATGCCTTGATGTTAAGGCTTATAAAGCAAATGAGACCATTGCTGCAGTAGCATTACCTGCTAAAGCAGAAGTGGTAAGTATCAATGTGGAAGTAACAGAGCCTAGCGAAGCCATTACCGCAGATTTGCGCATTGGCACAGAGACAATCGCAAATGATATTGATTTGGCAACAAAAGGCAACCAAAGCGTGAATTTTACGCACACAATGGGAGATACAACAACCATAGATGTGGTGTTGAGTGCTACTTCTACAAAGGGACAATTTAAGGTTAGAGTTTTATACTTTTTACCAAGTCAGATTCAAACAGAATATTAAAGGATTTTAAAATGCGTTTAATGGAGATTCTACAAGCTTTTAAAGCAGATTTTGAAAGCTTACAAGACCTAAAGGCTGAAGTGCTAGAAGCAACAAGCAAGCAGAATTTAAAAGAGGCTTTAGAGGAATCCTTTAACGCATTGCAAAACTCCTTAAAAGAAAAACTAGCTAAAGAGAGCGCACAAGCACTTTCACAAGCTAGAATTGACTTTAATAAAAACGCGAAAGACTTGCTAGAAAATCTCTTTGTAGAACACATAGACCTTGTCAATGCGGCAGTTGGTGCTAAGATTGATATAGAAAAAATGACGCAAGAGATTGCTAAAAGTCTAGAATCTAAGCACCAAAAACAATTAGTCAAACTCTTTAGCGAGGCTTTGCAAACCGATGTTTATACGCGTGAATTTGAAAAAGTATCCCAGCAACTTACCGACAAAATCACGCACACTGCACAAGAAACCCAAACACTCATAGAAAAAAAGCATCAAGAAAT
>JALEPE010000017.1 GCA_022766795.1 Helicobacter sp. | reverse complement strand
TTTTTTTACGCCGTATTAAAGAAAATGATTTAGAATGGATTAGCCAAAATATCAAAATAGCTAGAATTCTAGTTTTGCCAAAAGCAAGAGAATATTTTGAACGAAAAAACCTTTTTAAAAGCTTTAAAATCTTAAAAAATGATAATGATGGTATTTTGCTTGAAGTTTGCTTTGCCTTTGATGATGAGCTTTTAAATGTAGTAAAAGCGTGGATTTCATATATCAAAATCATAGAGCCACAAGAACTAAACACTAAGCTAAAAAATTCACTACTAGAATATGCAAATTCTATATAACATTTCTTTTTCTAGCTCGTTAGTTAGCATTTTAAAATCTAGATATTGAATACCATAAGCACCGCTTTCTATTAAGCTAGCTAGGCTACTTTTTAGTATATATCCATAGCTTTTTCTAGTTCTAATCCATTGTGCTCTGCCAAGCAAAATATAATCTTTTTTATCCTTTTTGAGAAGAAGTAGAGGTATATATAAAAATCAGCATAAAAGTATTGACTTTTATACTTATTTTATTTTTTAATTCTTAAAAATTTTATTTTAAATTCAGCAATTCTTACAATAACTTTTCTAATTTTCAAACTAACTTGCCACAACTGGCTTGATATTAAGTGCTTGGAGAATTTTATAAATACTCTCAAACCTTGGCTTTGAGCCTTCTTTAAACATTTTATAAAAGCTCTCTCTATTTAGTTTTGCTTTTTTAGCTACTACTTCTATGCCCTCAGCCTTTGAAACATAAAATAAAGCCCTTTTTATTTCGTCCAAGTCGCCATCATTTAGCACTTGTGTTAGGTACTCTTTGCGAATTTCAGGTGAATTAAGATTTTCTATTATATTCCATTTTTTAAGCTTCATTTTCCACTTCCCTTAAAATTTCTTTTGCCTTTTGGATATCTTTACTTTGGCTAGATTTATCTCCACCACAAAGCAATAAAATTACTTTTACACCATCAAAAGTATAATATACTCTGTATCCTGCATCTAAAAATATTCTAAGCTCATTTATCTTGCCTTCAATATTCTTGTGGTCTCCAAAAAGACCTTTTATGGCAATATTATCAAGCCGTCTATTTATCGCTGCTATCAGTTTCGCACTCTTTATTCCAGCATACCATTTATCAAAATATGGTGTGCTATGTATATCTATAATTTGCTCTGGTGCTTGTGTATTTTCCATAAGTGTAATTTTAGTATTTTGTAGCTAAATAGCTACTTAATTTTATATTACCAAGATTATTATTTTACTTTTTCACTCTTTTAAAGAACTCATCAAGCCCTTCGGCTGCTACTTCTTGGCGGACTTTTGAGTAGCGTTTGGTCACGCTTGTAGATGTGTGTCCTAGGATAGATGCGATTTGCTCTAGCGTTTTGCCCTCTGAGACTAGCACACCACCTATTAAGTGGCGCAGATCGTGGATACGGATATGCACTCCAAGCCTAGCAAGTATTTTCTCCCAGTGTAAGCGAAGTGTAGCTTTGCTCATCTTTTTGCTCTCATCTTTCATAGCATGAAATATATATCCACTCTTTTTTATCCCAAGATTTTCTAGCGTTTCTTTTAGCTCATCGCTTAGTTTGTAGGTCATAGGCTTGCGAACTTTGTTATTTTCGTAGCGTATGGTATAAGTGCTAGCTTCTAAGCTTATATCTCGCCACTCAAGGCTCAAAACTTCGTTTAGCCTTCGCCCATGCGAAAGCCAAACAAATATACTTCTAAAAGGCTCAGTTGGATAAGAGTAAAGTAGGTCGTAGAGTTCTTTTATTTTGCTATCTTCTAGTTCTACATCCACTTGATTATCAAACTTCGGTATTTCTATAAAGGCAGCTGGATTTGATTTTATAACTCCCCTTTGTGCGTATGGTTTAAATAGTGGTCTTAGTATATCTTTTATAGTCTTTGATGTCCTTGGGGCTACACCTAGTTCTAGCATGTGATTTACGATGTCTTGTAGTTGTTTTGTGGTGATTTCTGTTATAGGGGATTTTGAGAGTTTTTGATTAGATAGTATCCATTTGTTTGCCGCTGTGATGTATGAGTTTAGAGTATTTGATGCTAGTTTGCCTTTTTTTAGTTCTACATATTCACTCCACGCTTGTTCTAGTGTGGGAATTCTAATCTTTTCTTCTTTATGCGTGCATGTTTTTAGCTTTTTAAGCAAATCTTCTCGCTTGGAGGACACTTCTCTTAGTGCTTGTAAAAATGTAATTTGCTTAGAAAATGAAAAAGTCTTCTTGGTTTGTGTTCTTATGCCACTGATATTTATGCTTGTAATTCTTAATACCAATTTAAAATCTCTACTTAAATAAGTAGGTGCTTTTGTTATTTCTTTGCCGCCAAAAAGGTTGTCGTTATTAACAAAATATATATTTCTACAATCTGCATTTTTAATGTTAATTTTAACTAAAATATCAGCCATTTTCTTTCTCTAAAAAATAAAATTAGGGTACACAGGGTACACATTAGGGTACACATTTTTATGTGAAATTATATATATATTTATAGCTTAAGAAAAAATTAAGTAATATCTAAAACAATGAAATATTCGTATTTTATAGAGAGTTATAAATAGTTATAATTTCTATAAAATACGGACTCAAAATCAGGTAGATAGCCTCAAGCAATCATCAGAAAGCACAGAGAATATTACAAATTCTATGCAGCCCATTAATGATAAGGCAAAGGAACTTCTTGCAAGATTCTATTGCTTTTTGATTTTTTAATATGGAATCGTAAAGTTTAATTTATATTAAGATTATAGATTTACAAGTGTGGGCAAATTGCGCAATGTATGCTTCGTCTCTTGCTGCGCCCATTCCTTGCGCTAAATCGCGCATATAGGCAAGGATTTCACGCGTTGGAATGTTGTGAAATACGCGCTTTTTTAAGACAAGTTGCCATTTCTTTTGCGATTCCACAATGTGTTTGTGTCGCGTAAAAGGGTGCAATAAACTTTTAAGCAAATCTAAGATAGAATCGCAGATTTTATCTTTTTAATGCGAGGTTGCGAAGTTGTTTGGTGTTATTACAGAGGGTTTTCAAAATGCCATTAGCAAAATCCGATTCCAAGACGATGAAAAGGCGTTAAAACGCGCTTTAGAGGAGTTAAAAAAATCACTTTTAAAATCCGATGTGCATTATAAGGTTTTAAAAGAATTGTTGAGCGATGTGGAGCTTAAAACGAAGCAAAGCGGAATCGGAAAGGAAAATTTTTTAAGCGCATTAAAAGAATCGCTCCATACGATTCTAACTGCGCCCGGAAATTATGGATTTATTTTTGCGCCCAAGCCCCCGACAATCGTTTTAATGGCTGGTTTGCAGGGACGTGGTAAAACAACGACAACAGCAAAACTTGCTCATTATCTCAAAGGCAAACAAAAAAAGGTTTTGCTTGCGGCGTGCGATTTGCAAAGACTAGCCGCAGTGGAGCAGTTGCGACAATTAGCCTTGCAAGTGGAAGTGGATTTTTTTCACTTAGAAGGGAAAACTCCCGTAGAAATTGCGCTAGAAGCCAAAAATAAAGCAATACAAGGGCTTTATGATGTGTTGCTTGTGGATACTGCTGGACGATTAGCGATTGATGAAGCTTTAATGCAGGAATTGCAGAGCATTAAGAATGCGATTACTCCTAATGAAGTCTTTTATGTGGTGGATAGTTTAAGCGGACAAGACGGCGTCAAGAGTGCGGCAACATTCCACGAGCGTATGGATTTAAGTGGCGTGATTCTAAGCAAGTTTGATGGGGATAGCAAGGGCGGAATCGCGCTAAGTATCGCGCATCAGCTTGGGATTCCATTACGCTTTATTGGTGTGGGGGAGAAAATCGCAGATTTAGAAGTTTTTATTCCTGAACGCATTGTTGGGCGGTTAATGGGCGCGGGAGACATTCACTCTCTAGCCGAAAAAACCGCTGCGGTCATTAGCGAAAAAGAAGCAAAAGATATTTCTAAAAAAATCAAAAAAGGCAAATTTAATTTTAATGACTTCATTGCGCAATTAGACAATATCAAAAAAATCGGTTCTATGCAGTCTATTCTCTCAATGTTACCGGGCTTGGGGAATATGGCAAGTGCGCTTAAAGATGTGGATTTGGATAATTCTAAAGAGATGAAACAAATCCGCGCAATGGTTTTTTCAATGACGCCAAAGGAGCGTGAGAATCCGGATTTGCTCAATGGTAGCCGCAAGAAGCGCATTGCAATGGGTGCAGGGATTGATGTGAGTGATGTGAATCGCTTTTTGAAACAATTTGAAAATGCCGCAAAAATGGTAAAGAAATTCTCCAATAAAGGTGGAATGGGCGATCTTATGAGCTTGATGAAAGACGCAAGAATGGGGCAGCTTAAGAGATAATTGAGTTTCATTTACGCAAGCGGTTAAGAGCGGGATTTATAATGTTTTAATATGTAAGGGTAGGGCTTCTCGCTCCGAATTTTTGTGGTTTAGTTTATTTTTAGGAATTATTGGTTTTTGCTTAGGTTTTATCTCTGGATTTTTTGGTATTGATACGCATAATGACATTATGCTTAGTGTATTATGTGTTGTGCTTTGGATTGCAGGTATTTCTATTACCATTAGACGCTTACACGATGTGAATAAATCTGCTTGGTGGGCAATTTTATACTTTATTTGCTATATACTCTTTGAAATTGCTGTGTTTATTTATCCTGTTGATTTTGATAGTATTGACCCTGATAATCCTGATGCGCGGTTGTGGTTCTTGATTCTTTGTAAGTTTGCATTGATAATTTGGGCGATTGTCTTGTTGGTTTTCTGTGCAAAAAAGGCACACAAGGCGATAATCGTTTCGGGGCTGACCCGCTTGATTTATCGGCACAAGAGAGCGAAATAAACGAAGCGCACATTACAAAGTAGTTTGCCTATATTTGCAAATCCATACTCTTGCATACTTAAAAGATTCCATCTTGTCATTGCAAGGCGTTAGCCGAAGCAATAGAATGCAATTTTACCTTTAAAGTATATTTCTCTGTCATTGCGAGGACTGCAAGGACGAAGCAATCCCTAATCTAGCACACTTGAGGGATTCCACCGCGTCATTGCGAAACGCGAAGCAACGGAGCAATTTATGAATCAATGTAGTGCGTCATTGCGAAGCCTCGTTAGAGGCTGTGGCAATCTATAATGTAGAATCTCGCTTAAAATTTCAATGGCTTGATTTTTCTCCGCTTCAAAAATGTGTTGTGGTAAGGGGCTTAGATTCCCAAATTCATCTAATCTTGCCCCATTGTTATGCACAGAATTTTTAAGTGCATTTAAAGAGGATTCTATAATTTTTTGAATCTTGTTTGCGTCTGTTTCATTCATCCATTGAGATCAAATCTCGTGTGCCTTGTCGCCCACTTGTTGATTGTGTGCTATATCCACTTTGGAATCACCATTTTTGAAACCTTCATAAAGACTTTCTGCTTGCAAATGTGCTGCTTGTCTTATGCTTACAAAAATCCAATTTGTGCTACTATCGCCATTAAGCATCAAAGAACCTATCCTCTCACGCAAAGTTTTAGGCTCTACTGCTTGATTTTCACCTAGATTATTCGTTTGATTGTTTTGCATAGACAAAAGCGTATCAAAGGAAGCTGTATTCTCTTGCTGTTTTTGCGTTGTTTGGTAGAGAAGAGAAGTTTCTCGCATAGTGGGGTTTGTGCTAATTTGCATAGGAATCCCTACTTAATATCAATACTTGTGTTCATTGTGGTATAATTGCTATCTGCACCCAATGCGATTCCGCAATCTAAAATGCTTACCAATGTAAAACTTAAAAATTTTCTTGTCATTTTAACTCTTTAAAATAAGAGTTGTAGAATCTCAAATAAAAAGTATGCCAATATTAAGATTGTATTGTAAGTATTGAGATTATAGATTGCCACAGCCTCTAACAAGGCTTCACAATGACGAGGTGGGAAGTTTAAAGGCAATCCAAATTATAGATTGCCACGAAACACTGCGTGTTTCTCGCAATGACGGAGGCGGTTAAGCGCAAAGTTGTAAAATTATAGATTTGCAAATATAGGCGTGTGTTGGCTAATAACTCACTCAAACTCACACAATCGCTGTGTAATGTGTGCCACGAAAATCTGCTTTTCTTGCAATGAAAAACAGATTCTACACTTTGCTTTTACCCGCCTGTTTGGTAAAATGCACGCTTGGAAATGGAATCTCTGTTCCAATCATTTTTCTCGGGTTTTGTCTGAATGCAAAGTTTTAAGTTTTCTAAAATGGTTTGCGTGTCATTATGCAGCATTGCTTCCTTAATATCAATAGCGTTTTCGTGGTAGAGGCAAGGGATTAATTTCCCACTGCTGCTTAGGCGAATCCGATTGCAACTTTTGCAAAAATCATCATTATGTGGCGCAATCACACCAAAAACATAATCGCACTCTAGATTACATTGCAATACGCTTTTAATATTCTCCTTTGAAATCTTAAATAACACTGCTGGTCCAAAAATCTCCTTTTCAAACAATTCTGTTGTGTATTTTGTATGGATTTGCTCTAGAATTTCAGGCAGTCTTAACCCAGCGATTCCGCCTTTTGCATAAGAATTTTCCATAAACTCAATGAAACGCACCATTACGCCAAGTCGTATGCTATATTCCAAAATATCCAGAATCTCATCAGCATTAATGCCTTTTAGCGGCACCATATTGAGCTTAATTTTGAATCCTGCCTTATGTGCCGCTTGAATACCTTGTAAAATCTTATCCAATCCATCGCGCTTAGAAATACACTTGATGTTCTCCGCCTTTAGCGAATCCAAAGAAACATTAATGCGCTTTAACCCTGCACTTTTTAAATCCTGCGCAATAGGAGCAAGCAAAAAAGCATTTGTAGTCAGCGCAATATCAATATCAGGCGCAAACTTACAAATTTCTGCGATAAACTCTACAATTTTTGTCCGCAAAAGTGGCTCTCCACCAGTGATTCGGATTTTTTTTACACCCTCTTTAATGGCAACTTTGATGAAATTTAGCACCGATTCTAATGGCACATCTTGGCTCTCATCACCAATATCTAATGGGGTATTTGGCATACAATATGCACAGCGAAAATTACATCTTTCCGTAACACTAACGCGAATATAATCAATGGCGCGCCCAAAATTATCAATTAGCACATACACTCCTAAATCAAGTTTGCAATGATACTAAAGCCTAAGAAAAAAAGCTATAATTTTGACAAAATTTTGCGATTTTGGAGAAATCTTGACAAAAATAGCAATGCCTTGCGTGGTATTAAGTGGTGGAATGGGACGCAGAATGGGGCAGTTAAAACAAAATTTGCCGATTTGTGATTCCACATTAGCAGACTTTCAAGCAAAACATTTAAAGCAAGTTTTTATCAATGTATATTTTTCGGCAAAGACGCGAATCGTAAATGCCTATGGTGTGCCAACAATTTTAGATGATAATAAGATAGAATCCACAACAATTTTTAATCCTGATTTCACAGCACCCATTTTTGGATTGCGCAGTGCTTTAGAGACATTAAAATGCGATATATTTATACTAAGTATTGATGCACCATTTTTTGATGATGCAGCAATTAAAGTGGTATTTGAAGCATTTAATGGGAATGCAATTTTTGCTAAAAATGCGAAAATTCATCCTCTACTTGGCATTTATCCCTTTGAATCTTTGTCGCAAATCAAAGCGCAAATTGCGGCAAAAAATTATAGATTAACACATCTTTTATCCGCTATTAATGCAGAGTTTGTAGAGATTCCAGAATCCAAAACGCGGAATCTTAATCGTTATACAGATTATCAAAATGCTTGCGTAGATTTAATAAACTAAGGAGCAATAAATGGATGACGAAAAGACAGAAGCCCCCACCGCCAAAAAGATTGAAAAAGCGCGCGAAGAAGGCAATGTTCTAAAAAGCCCCGATGTTAATGCGTTTTTAGGGCTTGTTATGGGGCTTACCCTTGTATTTTTGTGCTTTAATTTTTGGGTGCGCGGACTTGGTGGCGTATTTGAGCAAATCTATCAAGGATTTAATCAAGATATTACGCGTGAAAATGCCATTTCCATCACGATTGCTCTAGTGTTTCAAATGCTATATTTGCTCGCACCTATTTTTGGTGCGCTAATGGTTATGGGTGTCATAGCAAATGTTGCACAAAGCGGATTTTTGCTAACAGGCAAAGCAATTCAGCCAAAATTACAAAAACTAAATTTTATTACCGGAATGAAAAATATCATTTCACTCAAAAAGCTTTTAGATGGATTTTTGATTACCTTTAAAGTGATGACAGCGTTTATGATTGCATTTTTTGTATTTGTTGGTTTTATGCACGAGCTAACAACCGTTGCGCTTTTTCCGCTGGGCGACCAAATGCTTTGGTTTCGCGATAAAGCACTGATTCTAATTGGAATCTTACTTGCATTTTTTATGGTAATGGCAACGGTGGATTATATCATTAAGCGGTATCAATATTTTAAATCGTTGCGAATGAGCAAGCAAGAAGTGAAAGACGAGTTTAAAAATATGGAAGGAGACCAGCAAGTTAAAGGTAAAATTCGCTCTTTGATGTTCCAAGCCGCGCGCAAGCGAATGATGCAAAATATTCCTAGTGCCGATGTTGTCGTTACAAACCCGACTCACTATGCAGTGGCATTACGCTATGATAGCGAGAAAGAACGCGCACCACGCGTTTTGGCTAAGGGTGTGGATTTCTTAGCGCAACGCATCAAAGAAGTTGCAGCAGAACACGAGATTCCAATAATTGAGAATCCCCCACTTGCAAGAGCGTTGTATAAAGATGTAGATTTAGATATGGAGATTCCAGAAACTTTATACCAAGCAATGGTTGAAGTGCTACTCAAAGTTCAACGCATCAACGATGAGCGTAAAAAGAGTGTGAATGTATAAATTTAGAGTATGTGCGCTTTTACCTATCTTTAAACATTAAAGTATTAGAATCTAAATTTACTTTTTTAATCTTAGGATTTTGATGCTCTTTAGCTCCTTTGCCTTTATTTTTGCATTCCTGCCTTTAACGCTGTTAGGTTTTTATGCTTTAAAGTCTTTAGGG
>JALEPE010000050.1 GCA_022766795.1 Helicobacter sp. | reverse complement strand
CCTGTCAAACCAAAATAATAAGCAGCCATTACACCAAGCGCAATAATCGCAGGCATAGGCGACCAAAATTTGACGAGGAATCTTTGCTTGTAATCTTGAAACATTTTGATTCCTTAAACGATAAAAGTAATAAATTAACAGGCATTTAAGACATATTCAGAAAGAAAGAATGAAAAGTCATCATCTGTGCGCTTTAACCCGAAAGCATAATTTAGGGTGGAATCATAACATAATTTTATGCTAAGTAACAATGTTACAATAAATTTTTAGAAAAAATTTTATAAGACACATAAAGCCATTTTGGTTGTAACAATTTGAAATATAAAGGGTTGATACGTTTGCTATTGAAAGATTTTATATTGATTTTAAGGTTTATTGTGAAGTTTTATGGTGGCTCGAGGCGGAATCGAACCACCGACACGGAGATTTTCAGTCTCCTGCTCTACCGACTGAGCTATCGAGCCTTTATAAAAAGAATCGTAATTATAGCGTTTAATATTTAATTGTAGCTTAATTAAACACCTATAAACCACTTTTACGCATCAAATACACTTCCCTGCCCTTTGGCGAAGCAAAAGATTTAATATTTTCATAACCATAAAACAACGCAAGTTTAAAAAACGCTTCTAAGTCATAATTGTGAGTTTTTTCAACCAACAAAAGCCCACCACTTTCTAATTTTTTATGCAAAGAGACAAAGTCCTTCTTAGAACGATTCGCATAATCTAAGTCATTCACTAAAGCACCCTCTAGTTGCTCTCTCGTAATACCAGAAAACCACATTTTCAAAAAATTATGCTCAAAGTAAGAATCCGCGTCAAAAGCATAAGGCGCATAATGCACCATTTTTACCTTAGAACCCTTTAATGCACTCTCAACAGCATTTTCGTTTTCAAAAAAACTCGGGATAAAATAATGCAAAATCAAAATCTTCATCGGATCAATACTAGACAAAACAGATTTATACATTCGCAAAGCCATTTCTCTAGCTACAAAATATTCCAATACCTTATTTTGTGCTGGCATTTTTAGCGTCTCTGCAACCAAACGACGAATCCATAGATTAATTGCATCACGGGGTGCGGCGTCTAAAAAATCACGGATACTCATCACCTCATCATATAATTGTGAATCAAAAAATCTTCTCACCCCACAATCCGAGTGATTTTTAATGATTCTAATCTCTTTAAAGCGTCCTCTAACTCCCGCCAAACTCGGATAAAAAAACTCTGATTCAAAATTAATTTTAATCAAAGGATTGTTGTCATAGACGAGACATTTACGCTCATTAATTGCCGCCTCAAACGCAAAATCCCCTATGGACATATATGGTACCAAAACAATATCATCGGATTGTGTATGTGATAAAATTGCCTTTTCATAAATGGTTAGAAAATCTGCGTCAGCGACTTTTGCGCATTCTTTTAACCCTTGCATAGAATCCCCTACTTTTTATTTCATTTTAGCATATTTCCATAGATTTTATTTATTTTTTAACTTTATATGCGCATAATTTTCAATTTTGTTACAATCTTTTTAAGGAATCGTATGCAAATTTTAACTACCACGCAGGAATTGCGTCATTTCATTGCTAACTTCAAGACAACCAACCCCACTAAAACTATCGGTTTAGTTCCTACTATGGGTGCGCTTCATAATGGGCATTTATCACTAATTACAAAATCTAAAGAAATCTGTGACTGCACAATTGTTTCAATATTTGTCAATCCTACGCAATTTGGAGAAAATGAAGATTTTAATCAATATCCAAGAAAGAAAGAAGCCGATTTAAACATCTGCCAAAAGGCTGGAGTTAATGTCATTTTTATGCCTGAAATTGCACAAATTTATCCACTAGATTTTACTCTACAAACTACCCTTAATGCGCCACAGAGTATGGCAAATGTGCTAGAGGGAGCAGCGCGTCCGGGACATTTTAATGGTGTTTTGCAAGTCGTTTTAAAGCTTTTTGCTCTTGTGCAACCCACACACGCATTTTTTGGACAAAAAGACGCACAACAACTTCTCATTATTCAAAAAATGGTGGAGGATTTATTCTTGCCCATCACCATTATACCTTGCCCTATTGTGCGCACACAAGAAGGACTAGCACTAAGCTCTCGCAATGCTTATCTAAGCCCAAGCGGTAAGCAAGAAGCCCTTAAGATATCAAATGCACTTAACACC
>JALEPE010000099.1 GCA_022766795.1 Helicobacter sp. | reverse complement strand
GCAAACTTTAAAGAATACAATGTTCCACTAGGGATTCAACTAGGTTACCTCACAAACTTCCAAGATGGCACAACCGTATCTGTGGATGATGAGGGTGCTTGGACTCCATCTATTGGTGGTAAGCTTTGGTGGCAAAATAATGCAACAGGCGTAACATTTGGTTTAATGAAAAATATGCTTGGCATGGGAACGCCTTGGGGTCAAGAAACAGATTTAAGTGTATTCCACGGTGTGATTGACTATACTTTCCTAGATGGTCGCTTCAAAATCGGACTAGAAGGTGCATTTGGTGAAAACGAAAGAACAAATAGCATAACAGGTGCAACAACTTATAAAACTAAATTCACAGAAATTACTCCAACAGTTGCTTGGAAACATAGCAAAAACCTAACAATCTCTGGTTTCTATGCAATGCTAAGCACAGAGAAAGACAATGTTGATGGCGTTACTGATTTACCAGACGAGGACAGAAACAGAGCAAGGGTAGAAGTTAAATATACTTTCTAATTCCGTCCTTTAAGAATCCCTTTGGGATTCTTGCCTTTCTTTAAATAAACAACCCCAAACTTAACTGCAAAATAAAAGCAAAAATACTCAAAAACATATAATTGATACAAAATAAAAACTTTCAAAGATATATATCTAATTAATAAAGTAAAAACGTTCAAAATATATAGCGGATTAAAATGTAATGAGAACTTTGTTATTGTTGCGTTCCTCCTCTGTCATTGCGTCCCACCCCTCCGTCATTGCGAGCGTAGCGAAGCGTGCAAATGCGTAGCGTTTTCACCCGCTTTGAGCTACAAATCCATAATTTGAATTTCTTTCACGATTCTATTGCAAAACCTCTTAAAGTTTAACTCGCGGATAATTTTCTTGAAGATTCCATATTAAGAATAGCGATTCTATGTTATAATAAATTCTATTTAATACTTTAAAAATAATTAGGAAATATAATGCAAGTTATGCAAGCGGATCATACGATTTCGCAAAGCACAATCGCTTTGATAATGAAACTTATCAAAAAAAGCTACAAAGAAGAGGAACAGCAAGAAGTCCTAAATGATATTGTGGCAATTGTGGATGAAGTCAAAAGGGATAACAGAATTTCGGCTGAAGCAATCAGAGAAGAAGTTGTTGAAAAGCTAAAGGGCGAATTAGCTACGAAAGACTTTGTAAGAGCGGAAATTAATCAGATAAGGGCTGAGATTGTGGAAACTAAGCAAGAGTTAAAGCAAGAGATTGTAGAAGCCAATAATAAATTTAACATTTTAGAACAGAAAATGAAATTCTACGCAATAGGCTTGGGTGTTTTAATGATTGTTTTGCAACCTAAAGTGTTTGAGTTTATTGTTACTTTGTTTAAATAATCGCTTCTTAATCTATTGCAAATATAAGATACAAAGAAAAATCAATAAAGCCACACAAATAGATACACTTAAAATTAAATATGTTTCGTTATTGCGAGGCAATGCCGAAGCGCACATTTGCGTTAGCAAATTTGCCCACACTTGCAAATTTATAATCTTGCACAAATAAGCTTTTACAATGAAACAATGGAATCCTAAACCTTTCTTTTTTATAAGGGGGCAAGGGGTTCTACTTGCGAAGCGTCCCTCTTACCCCCTTAAATCCCCAACCCCTAGCACGCTTTCACCTCCGTCATTACTCCACCGCTCCCGTCATTGCGAGAGAGTGAAACGAACGAAGCAATCCATAACCCCACATAAAGAAACTTTTACAATGAAACAATGGAATCCCTAAATCTTATCTTAACCTTATAAGATTCCATTGCAACCATTTATAGCTTCTTTGATTTATAGATTGCCACGATTCCGTAGGCGGAATCTCGCAATAATGCAGTAAAAATTTTAGAAGTCTTACGACTTCTCAAAATGACAAAAACCCACCATTTCATCATTGAAAACGCAGTGAAGCAATCTACAATGTTAAGTTTGAGAGATTTTACAATGGAGTTGTAATTGCATAAAAACTTTGTAAATTTATGATAAAGTTGCGATTTTATTGCATTTGCTTTGAAGTAACTTAGGCAAAATATGTTAAAATTCTCTAATTTTTAGCAAGGATAAATATTGAATCTCACAATGCTATATAGTAAAATCCACCGCGCAAGTGTCAGCGATGCAAATCTTAATTATGTTGGTTCTATTACGATTGATAGCGCGTTAATGCAAGCGGCTGGACTGATCGAGGGACAGAAGGTTGATATTGTTAATATCAATAATGGCGAACGTTTTTCAACTTATGTCATCACGGGTAAAAGTGGCGATATGTGTTTAAATGGAGCGGCTGCGCGCAAAGTGCAAGTAGGAGATAAAATCATTGTAATGGCGTATGCGCAATTTAGCCAAGAGGAACTTAAGAATTATGAACCAAAGGTTGTTTTGGTTGATGAAAAAAATGCGATTGTTGCAATTAAAAAGGAGTTGGGTAATGTTTGATCCGCAAGAGTTAGCAAAAACATTAGGCGATTTGCAAGAAAAGCTGCAGAACGCTCAAAATGCAAATAAAGATATTATATTAAATGCAAAAAGTGGTGGCGGGCTCGTGAGTGTTAGCGCAAATGGTGAGGGAGAAATTATTGATATTAGTATTGATGATTCTTTGCTTGAGGATAAGGAATCTTTGCAGATTCTATTAATGAGTGCGATGAATGATGTGCTAAAGAGCGTGGAAGCAAACCGCAAAAATATGGCAATACAAATGCTAGGCGGATTTGGAGATTTTAAGGGGCTGTAATGCGTGTGTTAGTTAGGACTTTAATGTTATTGAGTGTTTGTGTGCCACTCTTGGCATATGACTTTAAAGCGTGCGAAAAAAGGGCGGAATTGTCAATGCAGCGTATTGGTAACACCTATGGAATCGCAGTGCAATCCACACAATATAGTAAGCCGGTGCTGTTTGTATATTCTCCCTATGCAACACCAAGAGGATATAGGATTCTAAAGCACGATCCTTTTTTAGGAATGTATTTACTAGAGACTAGGCGCACGTTAGAACCTGTGGAAATTAAAGCCATTCATAGCGAAATGCTAGAAGATGAGATTGCAAGCGTGAATCCGCAAAATAGTGTCAGTGGTAAAATCGTAAGACGAATGCAAAGCCCCATTGATTATGCAAAACTTAATACGCCTACATTTAAAAATAGTCTAATGAGCACGGTTTGCGATAGTGTATATGGAATCGGAATCGGTAAAAATTCTTTTATAGAAAAGGAATATTTGGAGCGATTTTTAAATAGTGCTTCTGTATATTATGGGGATATTGGGGTGCGTGTGATTCAAAATGCAGATAATGCGGTGGAAGTAAATGTAGTTGATCCGTTTTTTAAAAACAATCCTTTTAAATTTGGTGATGTGATACGCAGTGTGAATGGTGCAATGACGCCAAATGTTCCTAGCTTTCGCCATATTGTATTTGATTTAAAAGAAGGGTCTGTTGTGCCTGTGGAGATTGTGCGTAATGGCGCGGTTATGGAAGTGTCTGTGCGTGTGGATAAATTGCGCGGAGGAATGCTGCTAAAAGATGATTTTTTATCACGCGTGCATATTGATATTGACGATAATTTTGTGATTACGCGTGTAGGGGAGGGCGCACAAAATGGATTTGAGCGGCTTAAAGTTGGTGATAAAGTGCTGCGCGTCAATCAAAGAGATGTGCCACAAGGTTATGAAGCAATTATTAGATTGCTTGGTGAATATCCAGATATGCGTCAAAGGTGGCTTATTGCACGGAATAATTTTCAATTTTTTATTGATGTGAATGATAATAAGGCGAAATTTTCAGGGGAATCTTTTAATGAAGGGCTTTTAAATGAATACACTCGCTTTAGCTTTTAATGCTTTTGAGGAATATTTAACGCAGAATTCCCCTAAGATTCCTAGTTTTCACCCTTATTTTGAAGTGGCACTTTGGGAAATGGTGCTAAATGGTGGGAAGCGATTTCGTCCAAAGTTACTCTTAAGTGTAGTGGCAGGCTATGCGCCAAAATCTCTTGAAAAAGCATTTCCAATCGCGCTTGCTTTAGAGATTCTGCACACTTATTCTCTCATTCACGATGATTTGCCAGCAATGGACAATGCACCTTTGAGGCGAGGGTGTGAAACATTGCATAAAAAATATGATGAAGTGGGTGCGATTTTAGCAGGAGATGGGCTAAACACACACGCATTTTATTGTATTGCCACTTCTAAGTTAAAGCCAACGATTAAGGTAAAATTAACGCAATTGCTTAGTTATAATGGCGGTGTTTATGGAATGGTGTTAGGGCAGGCGTTAGATTGCTATTTTGAGCGACAGACTTTACCTTTAGAGCAGTTGAAAATTATTCACACAAATAAGACTGCAAAGCTGATTGCGGCTTCTTTGGAAATGGGCGGAATCATTGCGCAATGCAATAAAAAAACACGCAAAAAATTATATAATTTGGGCTTGGATTTGGGTTTATTCTTTCAAATTCGTGATGATATTATTGATTCTACACAAAGCGAGCAAGAAGCGGGGAAGCCCACACATAATGATGGTATGAAAAATAGTTATGTAAATTTGCTAGGCATTGTAGGTGCAAAGCGTGAGGCAAAAGCTATCCAAGATTCTATTTTAACACAACTTAACGCATTAAATAAGCGCACAAATATTTATTTAGACCAGCTTTTGCAAAGTTATTTTACTTTTTAAAGGAATAGGGTGAAACGAATTTTAATCACAAATGATGATGGCTATACATCGCCCGGGCTTTTAGCATTAAAAGAGGCGTTAAGCCCCTTAGCGCATATCGTAATTGTCGCACCGGCTAGTGAAAAGTCTGCGTGTGGGCACGGAATGACGCTTACGCGCCCTTTGCGCTTCGTCAAATTGGAGGACGATTTTTATAAGCTTGATGATGGCAGTCCGACAGATTGTATTTATTTGTCTTTGAATGCGTTATATCAAGAGGGTTTTATGCCAGATTTAATTGTCAGTGGTATTAATATTGGTTCTAATATGGGCGAGGATGTCAGCTACTCTGGAACTGCAAGTGCAGCTATGGAGGGTGTTTTACACGGGATTCCCTCTATTGCCGTTTCGCAGGTGTTGCAAGATAAAAATTATTTTGGATTTGACTTTGCTTTAGCAAAACAAGTTGTATTTGATTTGGCGCAAAAGATTCTAAATGGTGGATTTCCGCTAGGAGAGAGAGAATTTTTAAATATTAATATCCCACAAATTGCCCCCAAAGAATGTAAAGGAATCCGTGTAACAGAGCTTGGAATCCGAACATATGGAAATGACGCACACGTGCATAGGAATCCGCGCGGAGAGGAATATTATTGGCTAGGATTACATCCATTAGCGTGGAGTGAGCGCGATAATGGAGAATTGTCGGATTTTAGCGCAATCACACAGGGTTATGTATCCATTACGCCTATTACACTTGATTTTACCGCTAGGGTGCGTATGCAGTCCTTGCAGGAGTGGGTGAATGCAAGATAAACGTTTTGCAAGAACATTGTTGCTTTTTAAAGAAGATGGGTTTGCGAAATTGCAAAATGCAAGCGTGCTATTACTTGGCGTTGGCGGTGTGGGTGGATTCGCATTGGATTGTCTGTATCGGGTAGGGATTGGTAAGATTTGTATTGTAGATTATGATTGCTTTGATGAGACGAATAAGAATCGCCAGATTGGTGCTTTTGAAGGTGTTGGGCGTAAAAAAGTTGAGGTTTTGAGCCAAAAATATCCGGGCATCATCGCATTAGATTCCAAGGTTACGCAGGAATTTATTGATAATTTTGATTTTAATGCGTATGATGTTGTTATTGACGCCATTGATGATATGGGAGCAAAAATCGCCCTAGCATTAAAGATTGTAAATAAGGAATCGCAAAAAATCCATAAGCCTTATTTATTATCCTCCACAGGTAGCGCAAAAAAGATTGATCCGGGGCAGATTCAGTTCGCGCCAATTTGGAAAAGTTATGGTGATAAATTTGCTAGAAAATTCCGCGAAGGACTTAAAAAACAGGGATTTAAAGGCGATTTTATGGTGGTGTTTAGCCCAGAAGAACCAAAATGCAAGGAGCTTGGTAGTTTTAGTGGGGTTACAGGTAGTTTTGGATTGCGTCTTGCGAGTGAGGCGATTGCCTTAATTTTAAAAAAGGAGTAACAATGATTTTTGCAAAGCCGTTTGACGATGAGGATGATATTCAGGATTTTGAAGAGGAAGAATACGACGGGTATGATTCCGATTTTGAGGATAGCGATCGATTTTTGTATGACGAGGACGATTATGATAGCGGGGATTCCGATTATGAGGGAGAGGATTATTAAAAATGCAAAATGTAAAAGTGGCTTTAATCCAGCAGGCTTTTAAAGCAAATAAGGCAGAAATGCTAAAGCAAACCGAAGAGAGAATCAAAGAAGTTGCGCAAAATAACGCGGAATTAGTGCTGTTGCAGGAATTGCATACGCGTGAATATTTTTGCCAAAGTGAGAATGTGAAATTTTTTGACTACGCGCTTCAGTTTAAAGAGGATTGCGCGCATTTCAGCGCGATTGCTAAGCAATATAAAATTGTGCTTGTAGCTTCACTCTTTGAGCGGCGCAGTGCCGGGCTATACCACAATACTGCAGTAGTGTTTGAAAAAGA
Source organism: Helicobacter sp. (assembly GCA_022766795.1). Taxonomy (GTDB): domain Bacteria; phylum Campylobacterota; class Campylobacteria; order Campylobacterales; family Helicobacteraceae; genus Helicobacter_D. The sequence continues at coordinate 13,444 of JALEPE010000099.1, read as the reverse complement.
CGGAAGCATTGCGGGACAATATCGTAAAATGCACATTCCAGACGACCCGGGGTTTTATGAAAAGTTTTATTTCACGCCCGGAGATTTAGGATTTACACCAATTTCTACAAGTGTTGGGAAGCTTGGAGTTTTAGTATGCTGGGATCAATGGTATCCCGAAGCAGCACGCATAATGGCTCTAAAGGGTGCAGAAATTTTGATTTATCCCACAGCGATTGGTTGGTTTGATGCCGATAGCGAGGATGAAAGAGAGAGGCAAAGAGAGGCGTGGATGGCGGTGCAGCGTGGGCATAGCGTGGCAAATGGAATTCCTGTTGTTGCCATTAACCGCGTGGGATTTGAGAAAGATTCTAGTGGTGTGATAGATGGCATTCGCTTTTGGGGTTCAAGCTTTGCTTATGGTGCGCAAGGAGAATTATTAACGCTTGGCAGCATTAAGGAAGAAGAAAATTTATATTTTAATTGGGATAAACAGCGCAGCGAAGATGTGCGTCGTATTTGGCCATTTTTGCGCGATAGACGTATTGATATGTATGATGATATTTTAAAGAGATACTGTGATTAGTGATAAAGAGAAATGGGATACGCGCCACAGAGATAATCCTTTGCCTACGATTCCTTTAGAATTGCTATGCAAACATATTCAAAAGGCGCAAGTAGGTAGGGCATTGGATATTGCGTGCGGAATGGGCAGAAATTCTAAGTTTATGTTGGATTGTGGATTTAATGTGGATAGCGTGGATATTTCTAGCTATGCCATTGAGAGCTTACAAGGGATTAAGAATCTGAATGCGCAATGTGTGGATTTGGATACTTTTAAGATTTCACCACAAAGCTATGATGTGATTTGCAATAGCTATTTTTTAGAGCGGAGGTTGTTTCCCTATATGATTGAAGGGCTAAAAAGAGGGGGAATCCTAGTCTTTGAAACATTTGCAAAAAGTGATGTGGAATCGCATAACGCATTTGCTAGCGATTCTAATCATTTATTACGCAAGAATGAATTATTGCGCGCATTTTTGGATCTAGAGATTCTGTTTTACGAGGAAGCTTTGTCAATGCGTCATTTGACGCAGTCGCTAGCCTTAGTGGCTAGGCTTGTTGCTAGAAAAGTTTAAAGTAAAATCACTTCTACTATTGCACCCTTTTTCTTTGCAGAATCCAAAATACAGAGTCCAACTTTTGCATTGTCTAGTGGGCAAAAATTATTTAAAATTGCGCTTTGGAAGTCTTTTTTGCCTGTAAAATCTATTTGCCATTCTCCATTATGATTGCGCACATTACACACGCGAAATTCCAAGCGCGTATCCGTTTTATGCACATCCTGTGGTAGGGGAATCCTAAGTGTTGTAGGCGTAAAAGAAAGTTCTAAAAATTTATAAAGAATAGGTTTAACAAAGAGTTCAAAGGTTACAAGCGTAGAGTTTGGGAAGCCCGGAAGTGCAAAAAAATGTTTTTGGTTAAAATGCGCGTAAGTGATATGTTGTCCGGGTTTGATATTAACGCCTTTAAAAACTACCTCTTTAGCGCGTTCCTCGCAAAGTGTGGCGATATAATCATAATCCCCAACACTTGCCCCACCGCTACTAATGACGATATCGCATTCCTTTAATGCAAGGTTTAAGAAGTTTTGCACCTGCGCTTTATCATCTTTTAAAATGGGATAGAGTTTTGGGATTCCGCCATTTTCTAGCACTTTTGCAAAGAGTAAATGTCCATTGGCGTTATAAATATCGCTTCCATTGGAAGCCTTTTCTCCAAGCTCTAAAAGTTCGTTTCCACTTATTAGGATTCCAACTTTTGGTTTTTCAAACACAGGGATAAAGATTTGGTTTAAACTTGCAAGCAGTCCTATGTGGTGAGAATTAAGGCGCGTATTTTTTGCGAGCAATGTTTCGCCTTTTTTGTAATTATCACCTTGTTGTCGAATAAATTGTCCGATTTTTGGCATTATTATAATTTCTAATCCCTCCTGCGTTACTTTGCAATGCTCAATTGGGACTAGCATATCGGCATTGAGCGGAATCTTAGCTCCTGTGAAAGTTTTTATCGTGTAGGGTGCGTCAAGGGGAAGTGTCGGAATCGCAGCGCCTGCTGGATTTTCGCCTAGAATTTTAAGTATTTTAGAATCTCTAAAGTGGGAGCTAAATGCGTATCCGTCCATATTAGAAAGCGGTGTAGTTGGCATATCTGAAGTGGCAGAGATAGAGTGGGCTAGAGTGCGCCCTAATGCTGCGTGCAAAAATACACGTTCAATGCCTAGAGGTATGATATTTTGGGATTTCAAAATTTCTTTTGCGCTTTGAAAATCAATCTTTGTTTGCATACAATTCCTTTATAGTAAATGTCCCATTTTTGTTTTTTTGACTTCTAAATAATATGCATTGTGCGCGTTGCATTCCGTGATAATTGGCTCACGTTCTAAAGCAATCATTTGTTTAAAGATTTCAATTTTGCTAGGATTGTTTGTTAGCAAGCGGATTTTATTAAGTTTGTAAAAATCAAAAATAAATTTCACAATACTATAATCCCGCTCATCGTCTTTGAATCCTAATGCTAAATTCGCCTCCACCGTGTCAAGTCCTGTATCTTGTAGGGCATAGGCATTGACTTTATTAAACAATCCAATTCCTCTACCTTCTTGTCGTAGATAGATAAGGATTCCTTTTTCTTTTTGGATTCTTTGTAATGCGGTGTGCAATTCATTGCCACAATCGCATTTTAAGCTTAGGAGTGCGTCTCCTGTTAAACATTCAGAATGCACACGCACAAGAGGAATATCTGGAATCTCATGTGTTTTAATGACGAGATGGTCCAATGTATAAGTTGTGTGGTGTGTGGTTTTAATTTCTCTGAAAGAGCGGATTTTAAAATCTCCAAATTGCGTGGGGAGATTCGCTTCGTTTGAAGTTTCTATTTGCATAAATTATCCTAAAATTATTTTTAAAATGCGCATAATATCGGATTTTTATAAAGAATCCCTTAAGTTTTTGTTAAAAAAAATGCGTTACAATGCTTGCTTTGAGATTTAATTTTAAGAAGGAATAAAGTATGGAGACCCCACATTTAAGCGTAGAAGTAGGGCAGAGAATCTTATCCAAAAACGATAAAGTCGCAATGGAGTTACGCGGTATTTACGCAAAAGACAATGTATTTGTCGTTAATTTAATGAGTTCGCCAGGAAGCGGTAAAACAACATTGTTAGAAGGAATCGCAAGGGAGAAATTGTTAAATTTTAGTGTGATTGAGGGGGATTTACAAACAAATCGTGATGCAGAGAGATTGGGCAAATTTGGCATTAATGCGTATCAAATTACTACAGGCAATGCGTGCCATTTAGAAGCATTAATGATAAAAGATGCGCTAGGGCATTTGCGCAATCAAGGGGAATTAAAAGAGTTTATGTTTATTGAAAATGTCGGTAATCTCGTGTGTCCAGCAAGTTATGATTTGGGCGCAAATCTCAATATTGTGTTGCTTTCAACGTCGGAGGGCGATGATAAGGTGCTAAAGTATCCCACCATATTTTTATGCGCAGACGCTGTGGTGATTTCTAAAGCGGATTTAGTGGATGTGTTTAATTTTGAGGTTGCGCAAGTGCAAGAGGATTTAGCAAAGCTTAAAAGAGAGATTCCACTCTTTTTGTTATCCTCTAAAAATGTGGAATCTTTACAGGAATTTTGTGTGTTTTTGAAACAAAAAAAGGAGCAAAACTATGTGTCTAGCCATACCTTCTAAAGTGGTCGCCATTGACACGGAACGTAATATGGCAATGCTTGATACGATGGGTGTTACGCGTGAAGCGAGTTTGGATTTAATGCAAGAATCCGTCAATATCGGGGATTATGTGTTATTGCATATTGGCTATGTAATGGCAAAAATTAATGCGGAGGAAGCAAAACTTTCGCTTGAGACTTATGCGGAGATTATTAAGGCTATTAAAGAGGAGGAAGAATGCAGCAACTACAAATAAGAGATAATTTTAAAACACTAGAGGAGCTTACAACAAGTCGTAAAAGTATTATTAGGTTTGGCGATGGTGAATACACATTGATTGCTGGACTCTTTGGCGGGGGGTGGGGGGTATTTCCTTTCAGCAGTATGAGGAAAATTTAGCGCGTGGGCTATTGGAGATTCTACAAAGTAGAGAGCAAGATTTATTAGTTGGAATTAATAGAGAATATTTCTATGGGATTATAGAAAATGCGCAAACTTTATACCATAAAGAAGTTAAAGAATGGTTGGAGCGATTTATCACAAATAATTTAAATTTTTATGCAAATTTTCTAATATCGGGCAAAGAATATGTTTCTACTGGAATCTCACAAGTATATCCGACGTATAGGGTTTATGACTTTGAGCGGCATTTTAATTTATGGCAAAAAATCTTTAAGCACAATAATGTTGTTGTAGTGTGTGGAGATAAGATTTTTGATAAAATAACTTATAATATTCTTGATATTTCTAAAAGTATTCAATATGTGTATGGTCCCACAAAACACGCTTATAATGAAATACAATGGCTAAAATTGCATTTGCAGCGACTCCCGAAAGATAAATTGCTTGTGTTTGCGCTTGGTCCTGCGGGTAAAGTTTTGGCGTATCAAATGTTTCAAATGGGGTTTAGGGTTTTGGATATTGGACATACAATTAAAGATTATGATTGGTATAGAAAAGGAATTGTAATGGATTGGGATAAAATTGCAGAATTTTTTGGTCCAGACGCATAGGGTGAATTAAATCTAGGATTCTAAGAATCCTAGGTGATTGAGGTTGGAGTTATTATGGGTTAGCTAGCTTTTCTTGCGCCATACCATCTAAGCAGGAAACAACCTTATCACTGGCTTCCTCTGCCTTACGAAAATACTCGTAAATCTCCTCTAGGCATTCTTGGGCTTGTCCGTGTTGCTTCATAACCTCGTGTGCGGCAATGATATTATCATGCACATCTTTATGATGAGCTTCTAATTTTGCATAACTTGGAAGTTTGGAAAAGTATTTTTTACCATTTCCACTATCATACCACTTTCCTAAGCGGCAATCGTGGTGTCCAACGAATTTTGCTTCCATATCCTCGTTGAAGATTGCCCGATAACCATTTGTCTTAAAGAGTAGGTGGTCTAATTTTACAAGCCCAATGAATGTTGTGATAAGAATCCTATTGGTATCATCAAAAATTTCATCGGCAGATTCGTGAATTTTATTCAATGTTTCATTTTGTGCGCCTAATGTCTCCATTTCATTAATAATACTATCTGTGGAAGTTTGCACTTCGGAGAAATTCTGTTTAACAACTTGGATATTCATCTCAATTTCTTTTGTGGCTTTTTGTGTGCGTTCTGCTAGTTTTCTAACTTCATCGGCAACAACAGCAAAACCCCTCCCGTGTTCTCCAGCTCTCGCTGCTTCAATCGCAGCATTGAGTGCTAACAGATTAGTTTGGTCGGAAATATCCGTGATAAGCGCAATAACACTAGAAATCGTCGTAAAATCATTTTGCACCTGTGTAATCATTGTGTTAAATTCTGAAAGCTTAGCACTCATATTAGCTAATCCTTCTATTAAGACAGATTGCGTTTCAGAAGTATTTGTCTTGTTGTCCTCTGCGATACCTTTTGCATTGTAAAGGAGTTCTACGGATTTGCTAAAATCATCTTGTAGAATCTTAAGATTTGTCCCAGCACCTTTTGTTAAGGATAACGTCATATCTCTAAAAGCACCAATGCAACACGCTGCTCCCTTTTCCTCTTCTTTTGCTTTAGCGAGTTGCTTTTGTAGAGTTTGATTTTCATCAGCCATTTCTTGTAATCTCGCCTTTAAAAGCTTATTTTCCTCTAAGGCTTTTTGTAATTCTTCCTTATATTTATTGCCAAGCATTTTTAGGTTGCCTCCTAAATTAAAATTCCCCCATTGCTGCTATGCTATTTATAGTAGTAAAGCATACTTTGTAATTATAGCATAATTTTCTAATACATAAAATCTTTATAAAATAGCTTTAAAGCAAAAAATTATTTTTTAACATTAAATTTTATTTTTAAGTTTGTTAGTGTAAAAATTACATTAAATGTATATTTATTATAGAGTATTGCAGGTGTAATTAAGATTTTTATTAATGTGTAAAAATGTAATCATTAATGAATTTTTTGTGATTCTGACTTATTAAAAATATAATAGTTTGATTATTTTATATTAATTATTATATTTTAGATTAATTTTATATTAATTTTATATTATTTGGTAAGCAAGTAGGGTAAGAGTTAGTTTGGATATTGGTATCTTAAAATCAAGTTATTTTAGATTTTATAGGATTTAACTTCTTTATTAATAAAATTTTTTTATAATTGCAAAATTTTTTATCATTTTGGAGTTTTTAATGTCTATCCCAACATTACAAGAAGTCTTAAAGTTAGACAAAGAAGGAATCTTAGCCCTTAAAAATCTATTAAAAGAAAGGATTGCAAAGAGTGATTTGAATGCGTATATCGGAGAATTACAAGATTATGATTCAAATCTTATTCCTATTGCCATTAAAGACAATATAAATGTTAAAGGCTGGGAAATAACTTGTGGAAGCAATATTTTGCAGGGCTATATTGCTCCTTATAACGCAACGGCAGTGGAGAATCTTATTAAAAGTGGATTTGCGCCTTTTGGGCGCACAAATATGGACGAGTTTGCAATGGGGAGTACGACGGCAAGCAGTTTTTATGGTAAAACACTAAATCCTTGCAACAAAACCAAAGTTCCCGGCGGTAGCAGTGGTGGAAGTGCCGCAGCGGTTGCAGGTGGAATCGCAGTCGCAGCACTTGGAAGTGATACAGGTGGGAGTATTCGCCAACCAGCTAGTTTTTGTGGTTGTGTGGGCTTAAAACCAACTTATGGTCGCGTAAGTCGCTATGGACTTGTGGCATATAGCTCAAGTTTGGATCAAATTGGACCCATTACGCAAAATGTTACGGATTGTGCCTTATTATTTGATGCGATTGCGGGACACGATAAAATGGATTCCACAAGTGCAAATATGGAATCACCCAATACTTTTAAAAATCTCAATGCTAGCCGCAAAATGCAAATAGCGATTCTACCTGATTTATTAAAAGATGCGGATTCTAATATCCAAAATGCTTATCAAAAAACTATTGATTTATTAAGTAAAAATGGACACCAAATTATTGAAAAAGAAATGCTAGATACTAGCTATATTATTGCTGCATATTATGTGATTTGCACCGCAGAGGCTAGTTCAAATCTTGCGCGTTTTGATGGGGTGCGCTATGGGAATAGGGCGAAGGATTTAAATAATTTAAAAGATCTTTATATCAAAACACGTTCGCAAGGCTTTGGTGATGAGGTTAAACGTAGGATTTTGCTAGGCTCTTTTGTGCTAAGTAGTGGCTATTATGACGCATATTATATTAAAGCACAAAAGGTTCGCACCCTCATTGCACAGCAATATAACAGCATTTTACAAGATTGTGATGTGATTCTATCGCCTGTTGCGCCGAGTGTTGCCTTTGGGTTTGAGGACTGCAAAACGCCTTTGCAAATGTATTTAGAGGATATTTATACTATTGGGATTAATCTAGCTGGACTGCCTGCGATTTCGTTACCTGTGGATGTGGATAATGGGTTGCCTATTGGAATGCAATTTATCGGAAAAGCCTTTAGTGAGCAAACTTTGCTAGATGTGGCATTACAAGTTGAACAAACATTGAAATAAGGAGAAAATTATGAGAATTAGAGCGCGCGCATTGACTTTTGAAGATGTTTTATTAGTTCCTGCTTATTCAGAGATTCTACCTAAAGAAGTATCCCTGCAAACTAAGCTATCCCGCAATATTACGCTTAATGCTCCCATTGTTTCTGCAGCGATGGACACCGTTACAGAGGAGCGCACAGCCATTGCGATGGCTAGACTAGGTGGGATTGGAATCATTCATAAAAATATGGATATTACGACACAAGTTGCATTGATTAAAAAGGTTAAAAAAAGTGAAAGTGGCGTGATTATTGATCCTGTTTATATTAGCCCAGATTCTACATTAGCAGACGCAAAAGAAATTACTGATACCTATAAGATTTCTGGTGTGCCTGTGGTGGATAGCCACGGAAGCTTAATTGGAATCCTAACAAATCGTGATATGCGCTTTGAGACGGATTTGACACGTCCTGTGAAAGATATAATGACTAAAGCTCCACTTGTAACGGGCTGCATTGGGACAAGTTTAGAAGAAGCGCGCAATATTATGAACAAGCATAAAATTGAGAAACTTCCTATTGTAGATGATAAAGGAATTTTGAAAGGTTTAATCACCATTAAAGATATTCAAAAGCGCATTGAATATCCTAATTCCAATAAGGACGATTTTGGGCGTTTGCGTGTGGGGGCAGCCATTGGTGTATTTCAATATGATCGCGCAAAAGCCCTTGTGGATGCGGGCGTAGATGTGCTGGTACTAGATTCTGCACACGGACACAGCAAAGGAATCTTAGAGACCATTAAAGCAATCAAGAAAGATTTAGTGGTGGATATTGTCGCGGGAAATGTTGCAACAGGAGAGGGGGCGCAAGCACTGATTGATGTGGGTGTGGATGCGGTTAAGGTTGGGATTGGACCTGGAAGTATTTGCACCACAAGAATCGTAGCGGGCGTAGGTGTGCCACAAATTACTGCGATTGATAATGTTGCGAGTGTTTGCCATAAGGTTGGGATTCCAGTTATTGCTGATGGAGGCATTAAATACTCCGGAGATATTGCAAAAGCACTTGCGGTGGGTGCTTCAAGTGTGATGATTGGAAGTATGTTAGCAGGCACGGAGGAATCACCCGGGGAAATGATTATTTACCAAGGACGTCAATATAAAACATATCGTGGAATGGGAAGTTTAGGGGCGATGAATCGTGGAAGTGCAGACCGCTATTTTCAAGAAGGCACAGCACAAGAAAAACTTGTGCCAGAGGGTATTGAGGGGCGTGTGCCTTATCGTGGCAGAATCGCCGATGTCATACACCAAATGCTAGGGGGAGTGCGTTCCTCTATGGGGTATTTAGGTGCTAAGGATATTCCAACACTATGGGAGAAAGCAGAGTTTGTAGAGATTACACAAAGTGGGCTTAGAGAATCGCATGTACATGATGTGATGATCACTAAAGAAGCCCCCAATTATCACATTAATTAAGTGGTTTGCTATGCCGAAATTACTTTTTGCTTATAGCTTATATCACGCAAATTCTGCGCATTATGAGGGGTTTTTAATAAAGATTCGGGAAAAGTTTAGTGCAAATAAGCCAGATATTTTTTTAAATAATCCGGAATATTTGATATTGACACCTGTTAGTCAAGATTGGCAAAAGGAGATTGTAACACTAATTTCTGCATTAAAGCAGTTTGCAAAGGTAGAAGTAGAGGGGTTTGAAGATTCTAAGATCCATATTGTGTATCGCTTTGCGATTTTAGAGATGCAAAGCACATTATTTCAATTCCCAGAAGATTTGGAAGATGATGACGATGATTAGTGTTTGCTTGGAGGTTTATTTCAATAAAATATAATCAAAAAGCGATACAATTTTAAAATTTTTTAGAAAGGAATACAATGCAAAGACCGGTAGTGGATAAACAAGCAGTTGAGAAGTTTTTTATATTCTGCAAAGAAAATGAAGTGGAGTTTATAGATTTTCGTGTTACAGATGTTAAAGGCATTTGGCATCACTTTGCGTTTGATGCGTCTGTAATTGATGAAAGTAGTTTTGAGGGGATTCCTTTTGATGGAAGCTCATTTCACGCTTGGCAGCCCGTCAATAAATCTGATATGATTTTGATTCCCGATCCTGTGCGCTATTTTATTGATCCTTTTACAGCAGATACAACTGTGGTTGTATTTTGTGATGTGTGGGATATTTATAAAAATGAACCCTACAAGAAATGTCCGCGTAGTATCATTAAGCGCGCCACGCAGTATTTGAAAGATAGCGGAATCGGAGATGTGGCGTATTTTGGACCAGAGAACGAGTTTTTTGTATTTGATTCTATCAAGATGAAAGATTCCGTGAATTGCCAGTATTATGAGATTGATACAGAGGAAGGAGAATGGAATCGCGCTAAAGAATATGAAGGTGTGAATTTTGGACACCGCCCGGGAACTAAGGGTGGATATTTTCCTGTTGCGCCTGTGGATTCTATGGTGGATTTGCGTGCTGAAATGCTCAAGGTGTTGAAACAAGTGGGATTAGAAACTTTTATCGTGCATCACGAGGTGGCGCAAGGACAAGGTGAGATTGGCGTAAAGTTTGGCGATATGCTTGAAGCAGCGGATAATGTGCAAAAGTTAAAATATGTTGTCAAAATGGTTGCTCACTTAAATGGCAAGACAGCAACCTTTATGCCAAAACCGCTTTATGGTGATAATGGAAGCGGAATGCACACGCATATTAGCATTTGGAAAGATGGCAAAAATCTTTTTGCAGGAAATGCCTATGAGGGCTTGAGCGAAACAGCGATGCACTTTTTGGGCGGTGTTCTAAAACACGCAAGAAGTATTGCAGCTTTTACTAACGCTTCCACAAATTCTTATAAACGTTTGATTCCGGGTTTTGAAGCACCAAGCATTCTAACATATTCCGCACAAAATCGCAGTGCAAGCATTAGGATTCCTTATAATAGTGGGGAGAAAGCAAAAAGAATGGAGTTTAGATTCCCTGATAGCTCTAGCAATCCTTACTTAGCGTTTGCGGCACTTTTAATGGGCGGGTTAGATGGAATCGTTAATAAGATTGAACCCGGCGAACCAATGGAGATGAATTTGTTTGAATTAACATTAGATGAAATCCGAGAAAAAGGCATCAAACAACTTCCACACACGCTAAGAAGCGCTATTGAGGAAATGCTCTTAGATAAAGAGTTTTTTAAAGTGGGGGAAGTCTTTAGTGAGGAATTTATCCAGACCTACAAACAATTCAAGTTTGAAACAGAGATTTGGCCGTGGGAGGCTCGTCCGCACCCCTTTGAGTTTATCACAACTTATAGTTGCTAGTCTATTTAGAATCAGAGGAATCTTAAGATTCCGTCTTGATTCAAGTTTTAATTTTACTTTTTATAAAAATTGGTTTTTAGACATTATATTGATGTGATTGTGTTAGCAAATTTTATTGCTTAATGGAATCTTTCAGGCAGTATAAGATTATAGATTTGCGCTGAAGCGGGTGCGAAGATTTGCGCAACGCACGCCACGAAGTTGTGCCAACTTCTCGCAATGACGGCATTAAGTCAAAAATTACCCTGCTTTCTGTCATTGCGAGAAAACCGCAGGTTTTCGTGGCAATCTATAAATAAAAGCAGTCGTAAAAGTCTGTAATGGAATCACAAAAACAGAATCTCTCTTGTGTCATTGCGAGATTCCACTTGTGGAATCGTGGCAATCTATAATTTTGGATTACTTTAAAGATTCCATAGTTTAATTTACTTTTTGCAAGATTATGGATTGCTTCGCTACGCTCGCAATAACGGAGGGGGTTGATTGTCTGTCATTGCGAGAATGCGTAGCATTCGTGGCAATCTATAAATCAATGCAGTTATAAATGGTTGCAATGGAATCTTTTAAGGTTAAGATAAGATTATGGATTGCCACAGCCCTAAAGGGCTTCGCAATGACGGAAGTAGTAAGGCGTAATGTATGCAGGGTTATGGATTTGCGCTAAAGCGGGTGAAAATGCTACGCATTTGCACGCTTCGTCTCTCACTGCGTTCGTTCCTCGCAATGACTAAAAGTCAAAGCGTCTGCCACTGCGTCGTTGCGAACGGAGCGTTAGCGGAGTGTGGCAATCTATAATTTAGCATACAGAAAACTTTACAATAGAACCCTTAGTTAGTTGATAAGATTATGGATTGCTTTGTCATTCGCTTCGCTCATTCCTCGCAATGACGGAGGGGTAGGCAATGACAGAAGTAGTAGGTAAGGACGGAAGTAAAAGCGTGCTAGGGGTTTGGGGTTTAAGGGGGTAAGGGGGACGCTTCGCAAGTAGAACCCCTTGTCCCCTTATAAAAAAGAAAGGTTTAGGATTCTTTTAGTTTCTTTGTCTTTGAGAGTAAAAGAAACTAATCAAAACATTAAAAAACTAAAATTCAATGAATTTTTATTAAATTTTTGCAAGAATACAGATTTTAAAGTATATTGCAAAGCAAAGGAGTCCATAAATGGCAAAACAAACTTCAAAGGTGAAATCGCAAAACGTTAATAAAATTACCCCCCCCCCCCCCCCGAACATCTAAGGAATTAAAAGAGCCTGTCCTAACGATTATTATGCCCTTATACAATAAGGGGCAATATATTAAAGACGCACTAGACTCCATTTTAATGCAGGAGACTACATATAAGTATCAAATTTTAATCTCTGATAATGCTTCGACAGATGATGGTCTTAAAATTGCAAAGGAATATCAAGACAAATATGCAGATTTGATTGTAATTTTGGAATCAAAACAAAATGTTGGTTTTCCAAAAAATATTACTAAATTATATACTTCCATAAAAACACCCTATTTTGCCTTGGTTTGCCCTGATGATTATTGGATTAGCAATACAAAAATTCAAGACGCTTTGGACTTCTTAGAATCCCACAAAGATTACACAAGCTACCAAGATAAAACTATTATAGAATACCCAGATAGAAAGCAAATCTATGTAGATTATCCGATAGATCATACTTGTGATTTTCAATCATTTTCTAAAGGTAGAGGTGCGACTATGGGACACGCTTCTAATTCATTCTTTAGAACAAGTTTGCTGAAAAATCATATCAATAATATAAAAAATCCAAAAAATGAGGCTTTTGAAAAAGTATTTTCGGGTGATAGCTTTATGAATTTTATAGCTCTTTATGAGGGTAAAGCATACCACGGGACAAAAATTGGTTCAGTTTTTAGGCATCACGGAGAAGGGGAATGGAGTAGTCTTGGTCAAGTTGGTCAAAATTTTGACAATACATTTTTGTGGCGTTATATGTGGGAGTATTTTAATGGGGAATATATGATATTCCTATTAGTTTCTTGTCAATTATATATATCGCATAAAGATAAACTGATTGAATATTTACACTCAATTCAAGATGATAAAATTTTGCGTGCCAAAGTTAATGAGTTTAAAGAATTGGAATCCCTATACAATATAAATATGCAAAAGCTTGTGGAATTTCAAAATAGTTTGCAAGCAAATGCTTAAATGGGGTAGTAATGAAAGTTTTAATTCTAGCTGGAGGGCTTGGCACAAGATTATCTGAAGAAACAGGATTGAAGCCCAAGCCTATGGTGGAAGTGGGTGGGCGTCCGATTCTGTGGCATATTATGAAGATTTATAGCTATTATGGTTTTAATGAGTTTATTATTTTGACAGGCTATAAGGGGCATATCATTAAGGATTACTTCATTAATTACTACACGCAATATAGCGAT
>JALEPE010000095.1 GCA_022766795.1 Helicobacter sp. | reverse complement strand
TTTTGACGCAGGCGCACTGGAATCTGGTCTGTCATAGCAAGAAATAAAGGCAAATTGCCAAAGGGGTTTAATACTGCTATAATCGTAACTGTCGCTACTCCAATCATATATGAAATGGATTCTATATTTTCAAACATTTTTTGCCTTTCTTTGAAAGTTTGGTTTAAAATTGCGATTCTGCTTTATAATATTTAATTTGCAATCTCTGTGAGATTGGATTCTGCAAAGTCGCTAAAAGGAATGATTTTATAAGGTGTGCCTAAATTTTCTCCATTTTGCGTGTGATTTAATGTGATAATCAGTAAGAAATCACAAAATTCTCTTTCTTTTCCGATTTTGTTTAGCCTAGCCTCAAGTGTTTGGATAAATGGCGCACAAAGGATTCCAAGCGATAAAGAAGGAATGTAAAAGTCCAATTTATCGGTGTAAAAACACTCTACTCTAAAGCGATAAAGTAATTCCAAAAACACCATATTTTCAAATAATAATCCAAAATTTCGCTCATAAGAGACGGCATTCCTTAGTGTAAAATCCCAAAAATATAGTTTTTTGGGCGCAGAGGAATGCTCAAATTTCTCTACCCAAAGTGCGATTCCATATTCGTTTAAAAGCTGACAATAGGCGTAAAATCTGTCTTTTGAAAGCTTACCATCTTTTTTGAGTTTTGTGTAGATTTGGTGAAGTGAAACGCGTTGCCCTAAATGCAAAATGAGATTCCGCAAAATCCAAAAATTTATGGAATCTTGTGTGATAGCTTTTAAAAACTCACCTTTACGTTGTTCGCTTAACGATTCTAACAGGTTGCCAAATTTTAAATACAATGTTAAGCCATCCTCCTTAGAGAGTTTGCGCATTGTTAAAAATTCACTAAAGGTGATAGGGGGCATTGCGATATTTGTAAAATACGGAATTGCAACGGGTATATTAGAGATTAAAATAATAAAAGAAAGCTCAAAATCTAAAGGCAAGGGGTATTGATGATAATTGTCTAAAATTAGCACATCAATGGATTCCTTTTTTAAAAATTCCTTTAAACCTTGCAAATCTTGTTTGGGATTTAGACGTGCATCATCGCAGTTAATGTAGAGTTTCTTGAGTTTATAAAATTGCGAATCTATAAAATAATGTAAAATAAAATCCGTCTTTCCGATTCCTTGCGCACCAAAAATGCAGGAATATTTTACTAGATGAATCGGTAAAATGCGGTGGAATTTCCCACTTGGCTTGGGATAGGACTCTAGCAATTTTTCCAGCATTGACTTCCTTTTTGCTTGAAGTTTTAGCATAACTAAGGTGCAAGTTTCCATAAAAAGCAAAAATTAACTTGTTGCAAAGTATAATAACGCTTTTAATTTTTTAGGGGTTTGTAATGTCCAAATTTGAAACAAAATATATCTTTGTAACGGGTGGTGTTTTAAGCTCGTTGGGTAAAGGAATCACTTCATCGTCTATTGCAACTTTATTGAAGCATTCAGGCTTTAAAGTTGGAATCTTAAAAATTGATCCTTATATTAATGTAGATCCCGGGACAATGAGCCCCCTAGAACACGGCGAAGTGTTTGTAACGCACGATGGGGCAGAGACGGATTTGGACATTGGGCATTATGAGAGATTCTTAAATATGGATTTCTCCTCTAAAAACAACTTCACAACCGGACAAGTGTATCTAAGCGTGATTGATAGGGAGCGCAAGGGCGGATATTTGGGTAAGACAATCCAAGTGATTCCGCATATTGTAGATGAAATTAAACGTAGAATCCGTTTTGCAGGAGAGGGACACGAAATTTTAGTTGTGGAGCTTGGAGGAACGGTGGGCGATATTGAGGGATTGCCATTTTTAGAAGCAATGCGTGAGATGAAGCACGAGTATGGAATGGAGCGCGTGATTAGTCTGCATGTTACTTTGATTCCACTCATTCGTGCCGCAGGTGAGCTAAAAACAAAGCCCACCCAACATAGTGTGCAAGAATTGCGCCGTATTGGAATCACGCCACAAATCATCATTGCGCGGACAGAAAAAGAGATTCCAAAAGAGCTAAAAAACAAACTTTCTATGAGTTGCGATGTGGATTATGACTGCGTGATTATGGCTCAAGATGCAAAAAGCATTTATCAAATGCCACTAAACTTTTTAAAAGAGGGCGTTTTAGTGCCGATTGCTAGATTCTTAAAGCTTCCAGACTTTACGCCCGATATGAAAGAGTGGGATTTGTTAGTCAAGCAGATTTTAGCTCCGCAAAATGAAGTAACCATTGCGTTTGTGGGCAAATATTTAAGCCTTAAAGAATCGTATAAATCCCTCACAGAAGCCTTAATCCACGCAGGAGCAAATTTGGACACAAAGGTAAATATCCAGTGGGTGGATAGTGAGGAGTTAGAGAAAAATCCAGAATCTTTAGAGCAATTAAAATATGTTAATGGAATCCTTGTGCCGGGCGGTTTTGGTGAGCGTGGAATCGTGGGCAAAATGGCGGCAATTACTTTTGCAAGAGAACATAAGATTCCATTTCTTGGAATTTGTTTGGGTATGCAGTTGGCAATAATTGAGTTTGCGCGTAATGTGCTTGGAATCAAAGAGGCAGATTCTATGGAGTTTAACGCGGATACAAAAGAGCCGGTGATTTATCTCATTGAAAATTTTATTGACCAAAATGGAGAGCAACAAATCCGCACACACACTTCGCCAATGGGTGGCACAATGCGTTTGGGCGAGTATGAATGCCATACAAAAGAACACAGTAAATTACAAATTGCATATCAAGGGCAGAAAATCATAAGAGAGCGACATCGCCATCGCTACGAAGCAAATCCAAAATATCGCGCTGCATTGGAATCCAAAGGAATGGTAATTAGCGGTGAGAGTAATGGGCTGATTGAAGCCATTGAGCTAGAAAATCACCCGTGGTTTGTTGCTGTGCAGTTTCACCCAGAATTTACCTCTAGGCTACAAGCACCCAATTTGGTAATTTTGGAATTTATTAAGCAATCTATTGCAAATATGTATTAAAGTTTTGTTGTGGCTTTACAACTTCCGCAGTTAGATTACGCGAGTGTGGAATCACTACTGCAAAGTCGCTTTGCAGAGGATACGATTACGCGTTTAAACGACTTGCCCTTACCGGAATCTTTAGCAAACCTTGCGCATATCGCTAGAGAGATTCAAGAAGCCATTGCACACAATCAACGCATTGCGATTGTGGGTGATTATGATGTAGATGGGGTGGTGTCGTGCGCGATTTTGGACGCGTTTTTTAAGAAAATCCATTATCCCATTGCAGTAGAGATTCCCAATCGCTTTGCCGATGGATATGGGCTTTCACAATCTGTGATTGCGCGTTTGGATTGTGATGTGATTATCACCGTGGATAATGGGATTAATGCCATTGAAGCGGCGCAAATTTGCAAAGAGCGCGGAATTACACTCCTTATCACCGACCATCACACACCTCAAGAAGTTTTGCCTGACGCTTTAATTTGCAATCCAAAATTATCCAAAGATTTTCCAGAGCCTGAAATATGTGGGGCTTGTGTAGCGTGGTATTTGTGTGCCGCATTGAAAAATGCAATGCAAATCAAAGTGTCAATGGTGGAATTTTTGGATTTACTTGCTTTAGCGATTGTGAGCGATGTAATGCCACTGCGCGGAATGAATCGTGTGTTGCTTAAAAAAGGTTTGGAAGTGTTAGCACAGAGCAAACGCACCGCATTAATCCACCTAAAAGAGAAGTTTAGTAAGCATAATGTAGATGAGCAACTCATCGGCTATTATATCGCGCCTTTGCTAAATTGTGCGGGGAGAATGGATAGCGCAATGTTGGCTTATAATTTTTTGGTTACAGAAGATAAGGTAGAATCTAAGAAGCTTTTAGAGCAGTTGGTGGAGATTAACGCAAAGCGCAAGGCATTGCAGCAAAGTATATACGAGGAAGCTAAAACAATGTTTTGTGGGGAGAAGGATTATGCGGAGATTCCATTTATTTTGGTGTTTAATTCTGCTTGGCACGAGGGAATTATTGGAATCATTGCGGCGCGTTTGAGTGAGGAGTTTTTAAAGCCAAGCATTGTGCTGACTTTAAAGAGTGGAATCTTAAAGGGTTCTATGCGCTCTACTCACACAGATTGTATGGAGATTTTAGAATCCGCAAAAGAGTATTTGTGTGAGTTTGGTGGGCATTTTGGGGCGGCTGGACTTAGCTTGAAATTGGAAAATTTAGAAGCTTTTAGGGATTCCTTAATGCACTTCCAATACACCAAAGCCAATAAGGATTCCGCATTTAATAACGCTTTGGGTTATTTATCGTTGCGCCATATTACACCAGAGTTATTTACAATGGTGCAGAGTTTCGCCCCTTTTGGCAATGGTAATATGATTCCAAAATTTTATGTGCAAGCAAAGGTGGTGGATGTGCGTTGTTTTGGGGCAGGGCATAGTAGCGTGAGATTGCAAGAAAAGGGAAGTGTGTGTAATGCACTAGTGTTTTTTAAAGATTTACGCGAAAAGGTAGGACAAAAGATAAGTTGTATTTACTCGCTACAATGGGATAAATATAGCAACGATGTGCTTTTAAACCTTGAATATTACGAGTTTTTATAAATATTTTAATGCGTTGAAAGTAGTAAAAATTTCAGTGATGAGGCAACAAGTGTGCTGGAATTTATACTTTAAATGATTACTAAAAGCAGTAATGCATATCTTTTAGATCCTTGATTTTGGATTCTATTTCTTTGCGTTTTGCGTCTAATTCATTTTTGTGTTTTATGGATATTTGTATAAACTCATTTTCTTTTTCTATGCCAATAAATTTTCTACCTAAGATATTTGCCTCTATGCCTGTGGTAGAGCTTCCACTAAAAGGATCGCAAATAATAGAATCTGTGTTGCTTGCTATTAAAATTAAACGCGTAAGTAGATTGAGTGGCTTTTGTGTTGGGTGTTTGCCATTTGTCTTTTTCTAAGTAATGAGATTTAGAATCTTAAAATCAAGTTTTTGCAGTATTCTGCCAAGTGAAAAAATATTATGATTCCAAATAATTTTTGAGTGGCATTTTTCATTTGTTCTTTATTTTTGCCTAAAAGAAAATTAAGATGATTGAGGCAAATAGCAATAGAATCTTTATAAGGATTCTACCATCTCTCTTTTATGGCTATAAAAACTATTCAGCAGTGTTGGAAGCAACACTAGTGCGCTAAGTAGCATTAGCAGCATTACAAGAGTAGTGAGGAATCCAAAGTAAATGGTGGGGATAAAATTGCTACTCATCATCGCACAGAATCCCACAACAATAATAAAGGTTGTGTAATACATTGCGCTTCCGATAAAGTGATGTGATTTTAAGATTGCCTCTTGTGTGGAATGGTTTTCTATCTCAACTTTGAAGCGGTGGATATAGTGAATCACATCATCTACGCCGATTCCAAGCGCGATTGCAGCGATTGTAACACCCATTAAATCTAGTGGAATCCCG
>JALEPE010000092.1 GCA_022766795.1 Helicobacter sp. | reverse complement strand
CAAAAATCACTCTTTTTATCTCTAAAACCATCTACCCACTTTTTCAAAATTATGAATATGTTGATAATTTCTTGATTTATCAAGGAGGATACAAAGGTTTCATTAGCGATATTATTAAAATGCGAACTTTAAAGCCTGATTTGGTATTAATGTTTCACAGCAATGGTCCTATGGATATTCCATCAGCCATTTTAAGTGGAGCAAAATATAATTTTAAAGACTTCAAGAAATAACGATAAAGAGCAATTACTCTCTACAAAACTACCCTTTTATGCGCATTTTATCCCAGCAAGACTGCAGACACTTTCATATGTTACCCTTGAAAATTATCATAATATCCCGATGAGACTTCCAGCTAAATATCACGCATTTAACGCGAATAATGCGGGGGGGCAAAAAATAGGATTCCAAATGCGCACTAGCAAAGAATGTAGAGAATGGGGAATAGAAAATTTTGCCAAGTTAGCCACGATGATTTTAGAATCTTATGCAACAGCAACAATATTTTTATCAGGAACATTATCAGAAAGAGAGTATTGCAACTCAATTTACTCATTTATTCCAAAAGATTTGCACGAAAGAATCCACAATCATTGCGGAAAATACCGCCTTGATGAACTTCCCTATTTTTTAAAAGCCTCCATTGTTTTATTACAGGTGATACAAGTCCTTTGCATTTGTGCAGTGCGCTTGGGATTCCAAGTATTGCGCTATTTCTAGGTGGTGCTTCTCCCACAGGAAGTGGAATCTTGCAAGATAAATCAATCCGCATAGAAATCCAACAAGAATCTCCTGCACTAATTACTCCTCATCAAATTTTTGAATCGTTGGAAACATTGATAAAAAATTAAGCATAAATTAGAACACAAAATACAAAATCTTAAAAAACCACATCTAAAGAATATAGAGCAGAAAATATTTTCTTAGATTGGATTTAGTCAAATATCTTTACCCCTAATAAATGCACATAAATGTCGGAAAAATTGCGTAGGATGTCGCCAATAAATTCTTATTGGATTTTCTTTACACTTATCTTGCCAACATTTAAAATAATATTCTACATACTCCGCCCTTGCAATATACAATGGCTCTTCGGCTCTAAACCCTTTTTCTTCAAATAAATGGGTTTTACTTTTATGGACAAACAATAATAGATTCTGTCTATACCAAAGGCATATTTTTTCATTATTCCAGATTTTTTTACGCAAAATATCAAAACATACATAATCAAATTTTGCAAACAAATCTGCCCAATATTTTGGTGGCTGTTCATTAATGTGTTCTGTTCCTCCTTGATGAGGAATCGCTGCAGAAAACAATACAATATCTGAAAACATTATCAAGAGTTTAATAAAATTTTCTGCATATTGCTTTTCTAAATGTTCTGCGACTTCTAAACTTTCTGCTAAATCAAATGGCTTCTTATCGGATTCTGGTATATTTTGCATTACATTCCCAAAAATATCATTGGCATCCGCTGTCAAATCTACTTGCTTATAATAATCTTTAGCAATATAAAATAAACTCTCTTCTACACCATTACCATCAATGCCAAAATATTTTAAGTTTGGTTTAGCATCAGCCCAAGCTTTAAGCCAAGTCCCAACACCACAGCCAACATCTATAATGCTCTCTATATCAGTAAATAAGCCCCCCCCCCGCTCATATAAGAGATTACTTCTTTAGCTGAATCATAACTTTCCTGCATTTGAGAACGATAAAAATTTTCATCATAGATATTTTTACTCATTTCTTAACCCTTTAAATCACGAATTATTTTATGATATAATACCAAAAAAACATAGAGATAGTTCTTCTGTAATTACAACTTGCATCATAAAAGCCCCCAAAGATTTGCACGAAAGAATCCACAATCATTGTGGAAAATACACCCTTGATGAACTTCCCTATTTTTAAAAAGCCTCCATTGTTTTATTACAGGTGATACAAGTCCTTTGCATTTGTGCAGTGCGCTTGGGATTCCAAGTATTGCGCTATTTCTAGGTGGT
>JALEPE010000041.1 GCA_022766795.1 Helicobacter sp. | reverse complement strand
GCAGTCAAACTACTAGAGGATTTTCCTTTGCGAGAAATTTGTGAAAAATTAGAAAATTTTGGTGGTGTGTTAGGCAGAATGCAAGTTGTGCATCAAAACCCTCTCATCATTGTAGATTTTGCACATACAGAAGACGGAATGGAGAAAATCTTTCAATCCTTTTTACATAAAAAAATCGTTGTTGTCTTTGGCGCAGGAGGCGATAGAGATAGGAGCAAACGCCCTAAAATGGGGCTATGTGCCGCTAAATATGCACAAAAACTCTATATTACAAGCGACAATCCACGCAGTGAGATTCCAAATGCCATTATGCAAGAGATTCTAGGTGGAATCCCGCAAGAATTAAGAAATCATCGCGAAATCCACTTAGAAGAAAACCGCGCTAAGGCGATTGCAATGGCGGTTAAGAATCTTAAAAGTGATGAAATATTATTAATTCTAGGCAAGGGTGATGAAACTTACCAAATTATCGGTAAAGAAACTCTGCATTTTGACGACTGCGAAGAGGTGCAAAAGGCTTTGGTTGAAACACAATAATACCCTTTTGCTAAAGATTCCATACTTAGCAAGAGTTTAAGCAGGACTTACAGATTTTATTCAATAATCTTTGGCACGATAAAGAAATTATCCTCTGCGCTTGGAGCGTTTTTAAGAATATCTTTTGCGATTTGCGGTTTGGATTCTACAATATCTTCGCGCATAGGTAATTTAGAATCTAACGGATTAAAAGAAGCAGGAATCCCATCTAAGTCTAGTTTATTAATATTTTCTACAAAATCCACAATCTCGCTTAAATGGCTCTTTGTCTCCTCCAACTTCTCTTCTTCTAATGTGATTCCACCTAGTTTTGTTAGGCGATTTAATAAAGCAACATCTATTGTCATTTCGTCTCCTTGTTGTTTTTAAGATACAGCATAAAAATCTCAATGGCACTCTTTAGGCTAGATTTAATTTCTTGTTTTTTGGGTGGTTTATAGTCGGGGTCTAGCAAGGGATAGAGAAAATAAGGCTCAACAATCAACCGAACCAACAATCTAGCATATTCTTCAATCTCATTCTTTTTGATATCTAAATGGTATTTGTCATTATAATATTCAATTCCCTTAGAAAAAAAATAATTAACATCGGCTGCGGATTGATGAAAAGCTTTTATGAGATTCGGACTTTTATGAGCTTCTATTATGGTTAATCGCATAAGAGCAATATTATTTTTTTTTAACATTTCCTCAATCAAACACAAGCCGATATTATAGAAATACTTTTCCACATTCAAATGGGAATCCACATTTTGAACAAAAATTTCTTTTAGTGTCTCAATAAAATTTTTATGGTTGGATTCTATAACTTTTTGGAACAAATCCTCTTTATTATTAAAAAACTTATAAATTGTTGCAAACGAACCTCCTGTCCTCTCAATAATCATTTGCAAACTTGTCTTTTTATAACCATATTTTAAAAACAACTCACTCGCAATTTTTAAAATCTCCTCTTGTCGTTGCTGAATCTTTTGCATTACTTTCTTTTGGTTTCCCTCTTTGAGATTTTTATTTAAAGGATTAATTTTGTCTTTTTGCTTTCTTTTAAGATTATCATCATTGCTTAAAAATTATCATAGATTTTAGCCAAAATTAAAAAATTTGCGATAATTTTATAAAAAAAGAACTTAATATCAACTACATTTAAAAACTTTTAAATTATTATTCTTAAAAAATTTCAATTTTAGGAGTAGAGTGTGCAAAAAGAAACCAAAACTTATAGACCCAATGTCGCCGCTATTATTCTTTCTCCTAAATATCCGCTAGTGTGTGAGCTTTTTATCGCGAGTCGCACAGATATTAGAAATGCGTGGCAATTCCCACAAGGCGGAATTGATAAATCCGAAAGCCCAAAAGAAGCGTTGTTTCGCGAATTAAAAGAAGAAATTGGAACAAATCAAGTGGATATTATCGCGGAATATCCCAAGTGGATTAGCTATGATTTTCCACACCAAATTGTAAAAAAAATGTATCCCTATGACGGACAAGTTCAAAAGTATTTTTTAGTGCGCCTACAAAAGCAAAGCAAAATCAATATTAACACGAAGGAGCCGGAGTTTGATGCATATAAATTTGTAGAAGTGAAAGATTTGTTTGATTATATCACTTATTTTAAACGTCCTGTGTATAAACAGGTTTTGGAATATTTTAAAAGAAAAGGTTATTTATAATGTTGATTGTTCAAAAATATGGCGGAACAAGTGTTGGAGATTGTGAAAGAATCCAAAATGTTGCAAAACGTGTGATTGAAGCAAAAGAAGCGGGCAATAGCGTTGTAGTCGTTGTTTCTGCGATGAGCGGGGAGACAGACAAACTGCTAGGTTATACAAAGTTTTTCTCAAGGCTTCCCAACACGCGTGAAGTAGATATGGTGCTAAGTGCTGGAGAGCGCGTTACAAGCGCATTACTTGCTATTGCGCTAGAAGAACTAGGTTACAAGGCAATCTCTCTAAGTGGTAGAGGAGCTGGAATGATTACGGATTCTTCACACACAAAAGCAAGGATAGAATCCATTGACGCAACGCGCCTGAATGATTTACTTGCAAAGGATTATATTGTCGTAGTTGCAGGATTTCAAGGTGTTACGCAAGAAGGAAATGTGACAACACTCGGACGCGGTGGAAGCGATTTATCTGCGGTAGCACTTGCAGGGGCATTGCAAGCTGATTTGTGTGAAATCTACACCGATGTAGATGGTGTTTATACAACCGACCCGCGCATTGAACCTAAGGCAAGAAAAATTGATAAAGTTAGCTATGATGAAATGCTAGAACTCGCTTCTATGGGCGCAAAAGTGCTACTCAATCGCTCGGTTGAAATGGCAAAAAAACTCAATGTTAATTTAGTTACAAGAAATAGCTTCAATCACAACGAAGGAACATTAATCACAAAGGAAGAAGAAATTATGGAACACCCAATCGTAAGCGGAATCGCATTAGATAAAAACCAAGCAAGAGTAAGTATTTGCAATGTGGAGGATAGACCCGGAATCGCAGCAGAAATTTTTGGCGCATTGAGTGAGGCAAACATTAATGTAGATATGATTGTGCAAACAATCGGACGCGATGGCAAGACAGATTTAGACTTCACGATTCCAGAAGTAGAGCTAGAGAACACAAAACGCGTTTTAAAGGCATTTGAAGGCAATGTAGAAAGCATTGATTACGATAGCGATATTGCAAAAGTTTCTATTGTAGGTGTAGGTATGAAATCCCATAGTGGTGTTGCAGCAAAAGCTTTCCAAGCCCTTGCAGAGGACAATATTAACATTATGATGATTAGCACAAGTGAAATTAAAATTTCTATGATAATCCGCCTAAAATACGCTGAACTAGCAATTCGCACTTTACACAGCACATACGAACTAGAAAAATAGTGATCATTTTATGCAAGAATTAGCAAGTTGGACCTTGCAAACCCTACGCCACGATGCTAGCCACCCTACTTGGCTAGAAGAGCGTAAGTTTGAGTGGATTCCATTGGCAAAACGTGCCTTACAAAGAATCTTTAATGGCGATAGCCTCATTTTAATCACAGATAATGATAGAGAATGGTTTATGCACTATGTTGTGCAGTCTATAAATCGCTCTAGCAATCGTCCTTATGTACCTGTAATTGGTATAGATACATTGTTTCCACAAATTGATCGCGTATTACATAAAGATGAGACAGAAATTTCATTAATTAATGATTATCTTAATACAATGTTTTCACAAAAATATTTCTTTTGGTATGTCGGACGCAATGACGCGTCCCGATCAAAACTTGCATTAAGTCACGAGGATTGTTTTTTGTGGATTTTTGATACACAATTACAAAATAGCTTCACCTTACAATCTACGGATTCCTTAGCAGATATTAAATTGATGCAAATGTATAGAATCTTTAATTTAACCCTTGAAGCTGCGATGTTTGGCAACATTAGGCTAGAGTAGAGGGAGAAACAATGCAAAATGACGCAATGCGCGTGGGACATATTGAGCTTGTAGAAAATCCCATTGAAGCAGCTAGTCAATATTATGCTACACAGAATCCGCAAAACACACGTCTATTTTGCGCTAACGAGCTAGACATTGACACGGCACGAAGCATTATTGATGAAAGCTATATTGCAAGTGAGGGAACAAAAACGATTCTCATTGCGGCATTGGCATTTAATATCTATGCGCAAAACGCCTTACTTAAGGTATTAGAGGAGCCTCCGCGCGGTATTGTGTTTATCATCTATGCAAAAATGAAATTTTTATTGCTGCCTACGATTCGCTCAAGATTATTAATCTTAAACCACACCAGATTCCATAAACTTCCGCCTTTTGCGCTAGATATTGAAAGTTTAAATCTAGAAAGCATTTACCACTTTTTAAAAGAAAGAGAAAACGATTTTAACAACAAAGCCCTAAAAATAGAAATCCAAAGCCTCTATTTAGATTGCATTGCCTATGGATTAAACTTCACGCAAAGCGAATCAGAACTCTTTGAAAAGGCAATACTATGGGAGGCGCAGCACGAATATGCGCGCAATATTTTTCTCGTGCTTTTGTTGCTTGTTTTGCGCAAAAAAAAGCAATATATTCAAAATAAAATACAGGGTAAATAATGGCTTTCGTGCAATACTTAGAAAATTCAGAATTAGAACTAAAGCGTTTAAATTGCGATGCTTTAGGGTATGCGATTCTGCGCAATAAAGACAGAATCTTTCACTTTTTAATCCAAGATTTAAAAGCCCCTGCGGCAAATATTTTAAAGCAAGAAGCCTTAGCGGTGGGCGCAGATTTTGCCTTACCAAGAGACGCGATTCTTTATACAAAAGAGTTTTACAATGGAATCTTAATGCTAACGCGCTCTCAAAGCAAGGCATTGCTAAAAAAGCTAAAAATGCAACCCTTTGGACTAAAACAAGTTGCGCAGACTTTAGAATCGCATTTGCATTTTCATACATTAACGCCCAAAATTATGGGTATTATTAACACAACTCCTGATAGTTTTTATAGCGATTCTAGGAAAAGCGGCAAGGAGGCGAACACAAGAATCCTAGAGATGATTGAGGAGGGAGTGGAGATTATAGACATTGGCGCAGCAAGCACACGACCGGGAAGTGCGTGGGTGAGCGAGGAGGAGGAACGGGCACGTTTAAAGAGTGTTTTAGAATTTATTAGACAAGAAAAAATCTATGAGAAAATCACACTAAGCATTGACACCTACACACCAAATATCGCGAGAGAATGCCTAGATAATGGCTTTCAAATTATTAATGATATTACAGGATTCTGCAATACTGCTATGCTTGAAGCCGTGCGAGGCTATGATTGTGAATGTGTGGTAATGCATATGCAGGGCAATCCAAAAGAAATGCAAAACAATCCCCATTATGAGAATCTTTTTTTAGAGGTGGATAGCTTTTTTGAAAGCCGCATTGTGGCATTAAAGGAATGTGGGATTCAAAAAATCATTCTTGATGTTGGAATCGGATTTGGCAAAACTTTGGCACACAACTTAACGCTTCTTAAGCATTTGGGGCATTTTTTACATTTTGGTTATCCGCTTTTGGTGGGAGCAAGCCGCAAAAGCCTCATTGATAAAATCACGCCTTGTAGTACAGAGGAGAGGTTAAGCGGGACTTTAGCCATTCATTTAGAATCCCTAAAAAATGGTGCGAGTATTATCCGCTGCCACGACACTAAAGAACATATCCAAGCCTTAAAAGTGTGGCAAAGCATTCAAAATGCGGTATAAGGAATCCCTATGATAAGTCGCAGTGAAATTATTGCACAACTTTTACAATATGGACACAGCAAAGAAAAACTAGAACAAATGCAAACTGCCGAACTTAGTAAATTATTCCAAAAAGATAGCAAAGCAAGAATTACAGAATATTTAGATGCAATCAAACAAAGCGAGCAAACTGAAGTTGCAATGGAAGATGATACAAGCTATATTGAACGTCAAGTTGGAGAGATTTACTACGCGGTTGCTGGAGAAGTTAATTTTGTAAGGCTATACGAAGCGATTGAAAAAATTTTTGATAAATGCGACTTAAATGAAACTATTGAGCTTGTCCTCTCACAATGCAGCGACAGACAATACAAACAAATGTCGCAAATTACGGAAGTAGCATACAGAATGTATCAAGAAATTTTACTTGCAGAGATTGAAAAATTATGCGAATTTTATCCTCCACAAGAGCGGTTTGAACAGATGAAATTTTATAGCGGAAAGCGCGGAAATGTCGCATTTTTACGTCAAGTAATTCAAACAATGCGCATTACGGATAATCAAAAAAGTTTTAGTAGAATTGCACAGCAAAAATTTGCCATTATCCGCGATTATTATCCTGATTCTATGTATGAAAGCTATGAGGAATTTTACGAAAATGAAGAAGAAAAGAATGAGATTATTCAAAGCATTATGAGTTTAACAAGTGCCTATAAACGCTCGCAGTTAAAGACCAAAAAATTCCAAGTCTTAAAGCATATAGAACGCGTATTGCTTGATGATAGGGAACGCGAAAAAGAAGAAAAGGCTCTTATTAAGCAATATACCAAAAAAATTGGTGATGCGATTTTAGAGGAAGATGAGTTGATGTTTGGCGAGATTCTAAAAGAGGCACTCAAAGTGCTTGACGAACGCGATGTGCAGTATATTGTAGAGCATTTTGATATTTCTAGCAATCCTCTGATTTTGCAAAGATTTAATATCATTATGCGCGATAATCGCAGAAGCTAGACCAAAGGAAATCCATTGGAATCGCAGATTAAACTTGAAAATATCCAAATAGAACAGGGTTGGAAAGAAGTCTTAAAAATTGAATTTCTCTCGCCCTATTTTGCAGGGATTAAGGCACATTATTTGGAAGCAAAAACAAGCGGTGCGGTGATTTATCCTCCCGCTAAACTCACTTTTAACGCCTTTAATTGCACGCCTTTTCATCAACTAAAAGTCGTGCTTCTAGGGCAAGACCCTTATCATCAACCCAATCAAGCAATGGGGCTATCTTTCTCCGTGCCACAAGGCGTTAGGATTCCGCCCTCACTGCAAAACATTTACAAGGAATTGGAAGCGGATTTAGGGATTCCACAGGCAAAAAGTGGGGATTTAACCGCGTGGGCTAAAGAGGGAGTGCTACTTTTAAATAGTATTTTAAGCGTGGAAGCAGGTAAGCCCACCTCGCACCAACATTTTGGTTGGCAACAATTTACCGATGCTGTGATTGCAACCATTAGCGCACAATGCAATGGAATCATCTTTTTACTTTGGGGAAATTATGCAAAAGCTAAAAAGACTTTGATTGACCCCACCAAACACTTTATTCTTGAAGCCGCACATCCCTCGCCCTTAGCGCGGAGCGGGTTTCTAGGCTGTCGGCATTTTTCAAAAACCAATGCGATTTTGACGCAACTTAGCAAAACCCCAATTAATTGGAATCTTAATGCATCACAAAAACAATTCCAAGACTAAAATGCTTGCAATCCATTCTTTAACAGCATATAATACGCCTGCCCCACACTAATGCCACCATCATTGCACGGAATCTCCTTGTGTAAATACACTTGCTTATCTTTCAATACTTCAAGCGTGAGTTGTGTCAAAAGAGCGTTTTGAAAACAACCTCCACTCAATGCGATATGCGCATAGGGTTTAGCAACTTTTGCGATAATTTGTGCTAGTGTGCAATGAAAGTTTAACGCAATCTCTCCTGTGCTAACCCCTCCTTGTAAATCCCTACAAATCGCTCGCACCATTGGCAGATAAGAAATTTTCTCTCCATTAATATAAAAAGGATAACTTCGCGTATTGCTTAAACTTTGCCATTCTAAATTGCTTGCTTTTTGCGTGTTCAAAAATACTTTTAAAGCATTTTTTGCAAACGATTCCAAAAGCATTCCAGCCTCCCCCTCATAATCCACATTCAAGCAAATCCCACATAGCGCACTAACCCCATCAAACAAACGACCAACGCTATTGCAAAGCACTTGTTTGCGATTCCATAATATATAAAAATTCTCCAAATATTCCCTAGAAAACTCCCGCAAAAGTGGTAAATCTAACTCCCTATAACCCGCACCAAAGCTTTCAAAAAGCAATGCAAGTCCAAGTCTCTTATTCTCTCTAACTGCTCTCTCCCCTCCAAGTAAAACAAAATCATCAAAATACGCAACACGCCGATACTCTAAGGGTAACTTAGGATTCCAACTCAAAAACTCTCCGCCCCAAATTTTGCCATCACTTCCATAACCTGTACCATCAAAAATTACACCCAATACTTTATGCGCAATGTGATTTTCTGCGATATTGGATAATAAATGTGCAAAATGGTGCTGAATCGTATATACCGATTCTACATTTTGTATCAATTTTCGTTGCGCATAATGCGGGTGTAAATCCAGCACAAATTTCTGAATCTCTCCTTGATATTGCCTTGTAAATAATGCTCTTGTTTTATCAAAATTATCCACGCTAGCAATCGTGTCTAAATCCCCTAAATGAGGGCTTAATAGAATTTTATCACGAATTTTCATACAAAATGTTACTTTCTGCTGTGCGCCAAATGCTAAGAAATCCCCCACGCCACTAAGAGGCAAAGTTATATCATTTAAAAACCCGCGCGCACGGCGTAAAACCTGCATTTGTTCTATACCATTATGTGTCAATGTGCGCACTAAGCTATCATCAATAGAATTGAGAATATCCCGATTATACAAAAGAATGGAATCGCACACACCTTCTAAATTCTCCAAGATTCCAACAAAGTCCTTAATGATCGGCTCTCCACTAATATTTGCACTCGTAAAAATCAGCGGAAAGTCAATGCAATCAAAAAGTAAATAATGCAAAGGCGTATAGGGTAGAATAATACCCAAAGTGCTTAAATTTGGCGCAATATCATCAAGTGGTAAATCGCTAGTTTTTAAAGAATCCACAAGCAAAATTGGCGCAATAGGTGAGCTTAAAATCGCCTTTTGCTGATCGCTTAAAGCTGCGTAAGATTCCGCCATTTTTATATCCTTACACATTAGCGCAAATGGCTTTCTAGCACGATTTTTGCGATTCCGCAATGTTTGAATACTTTTAGAATCTAATCCATTACACACAAGCGCATAACCCCCAATACCTTTAATAGCTAGAATCTCCCCACGTTTCAAAGCCTCAACTGCATTTTTTAGGGGATTAGGGGTAAAGCCATTAAACTTCTTACAAAAATCCTTATCGCTAAAATATTTCCCTTGAAAAATAGTGAAAATATTTTGCGATTCCATATTTTTAGTCTCTATAAAAAATAACTTTGGACCACAATCTAAACAGCAGTTAATTTCTGAATGAAATCGCCTAGAATTTGGATTATTATATTCCGCTTTACAAGTCTCACACATTGTGAAATCTGCCATTGCAGTATAATTTCTATCATAAGGTAAGGCGCGGATCAAACTATATCGTCCCCCACAATGCGTGCAACTCATTAACGCATAGCCAAATCTACGATTCCGTGTATCACGCAATTCTTGCAAACATTCCGCACATAGCGCAATATCTGCAGGGATTGTCGCGCTAATGTTGGAATCTTGGAGGCTTTTTTGGATACTAAAGCCTTGAAATTCTTGTATTGGAACTTCTTTGCTGGAAATTTGTGCAATCTTTGCAGCACTAGGGGGATTTTCCAAATCTTTTCTAAAACACTCTAGGGCTTCCCTATCCCCCTGCGCGTGAATAAAAACACCTTGCGTATTGTTTAGAACATAACCTGCGATTCCATTTTTTAGCGCGATTTTATACACGAAAGGACGGAATCCTACCCCTTGCACAACACCTGTAATATGGAATGCATAAGCGCATTTTTGCCCCATTTTAAACTCTCTTTATGGATTAAAGTATAAAATTTTAAAACATTTTTAATTAGGAAAAGCAATGCTAAGTGGAATCTATGCTATTAGCGATACAACACTCACACCAAATGTTACCCAAGCACTCAAAATAGCGATAAAAGGTGGAATTTCACTCTTTCAACTCCGTGATAAAACAAATACAGATGTTAAGCTTGCTCCACTTTGTGAAAGCCTGCAAAAAATTTGCAAAGAATCTGGTGTAACTTTCGTGCTAAATGACCGCATAGAACTTGCAAATTCCCTTCAAATAGAAGCCTTGCATATTGGCAAAAAAGACGATATTGCGCCCTATTCTTTGCGAGAATTAGAACAAATACGCAAAAACTATGACGGAATCTTAGGCATCTCTTGCTATGGAGATTTAAACTTGGCTCAAAATGCCCTCCGCATTGGGGCAGATTATATTGCTTTAGGTGCGTGCTTTACTTCACGTACAAAACCCAACGCACAAACCATTGACTTAAATCTTTTTAAAGAAGCAAGACGACTTGGGATTCCACTCTGCGCGATTGGTGGAATTGACGCAACAAATATTCATCTTTTAAAAGAAACCGATATGGTAGCGTGCGTGCGCAGTATTTGGGAGGGAGATATTATCCAAAATATTAAAGAACTTAAAGAAAAATGGGGTAAATAATGCACCTAGAAGCACTAAAAGCCGAAATTACAAAGGGATTGCAAACCTTAGAATTTCTACAAAACATCATCACAATTTTTGGTGGAGCGCGCGTTAGCGCAAATTCCGCAGAGTATGCTAAGATTATGCGCCTTGCCTACACACTAGGCGAAAATAACTACTCTATTATGACAGGTGGCGGACCGGGAATTATGGAAGCTGCAAACCGCGGGCTAACACAATACAAACAGGAATCCAAAAGCGATTCTATCTTTTCAATCGGGCTAAATATTCATCTTCCCCACGAACAGAGAATGAATCCCTATGTGGAGATTCCACTAGAATTTCAAAGTTTTTTTAGTCGCAAACTCGCATTTAGTTATAATTCCACAGCCTTTATTGTGGCAATGGGGGGCTATGGCACACTAGATGAACTTACAGAAGTTTTAGTGCAAATTGCCACAGGCAAGCACAAAAGGATTCCGATTATTTTATACGGCAAAGATTATTGGAGTGGATTCCTTGCTTGGCTACAAACCACGCTTTTAAAGGAAGGAACAATTTCAAAAGCAGAACTTGAATTATTAACTCTTGCTAATAATCCTACTGAAGTCTTAGAAACTTTGAAGTGCTTTAAAAAATTGGATTCCCCACTCCATACATCATAAAAAGCACCATAAAGGCGGCGAAAAATCCTAACAATAAAGGAATAAACTTTGACATACTTTTCCTTAAAAGAGTAAAAATGAAAAACTTAGCATACAATAAAAGACCTAAAAGTTTTCAAGATTTTATCGGACAATCCCATCTTTTTGGAGAAAATGCACCTTTTATGCGCTTGATTTTGTCGCGTAAGATTCCCCATAGCTTTTTCTTTGGACCTCCAGGAAGCGGTAAAACAAGTGCGGCAATGCTGATTGCTAAAGCCATGGATTATCCCTTCTATCCTCTAAATGCCACAAATTTTAAGGCAGAGGATTTGCGTGGAATCCTAAAAACGCATCATCATACTCTACAAAAGCCACTCGTTTTTATTGATGAAGTGCATCGCTTAAGCAAAACACAGCAAGAAATGCTTTTGCCCGTTATGGAAAATAACCAAGCCTTGCTTTTGGGAGCTTCCACAGAGAATCCCTATTTTGCGCTTACTCAAGCGATTCGTTCGCGTTCTATGGTGTTTGAATTTTATCCTTTAAGCAAGGAGGATTTAGAAAAAATTTTAGAATCCTATGCGCTAAAAGCGGAGGTAAAAGACTTTTTAATCCAAACAAGCGGAGGAGATGCAAGGGCTATGTTGAATCTGCTTGATTGTGCGTTAAGCACGGATTTACCTTTAAATATAGAGCTTTTAGAATCTTTTCGCAAGACAAGCCTAAGTGGCACAAGCGAGTTAGATACGCATTATAATCTTATCTCGGCAATGATTAAAAGCATTCGTGGAAGCGATGAAAACGCAGCGATTTATTATCTTGCACGTTTGATTGCGGGAGGAGAGAACCCTGAATTTATCGCGCGCCGCCTCGTGATTTTAGCAAGTGAGGATATTGGAAATGCAAATCCTAATGCCTTAAATTTAGCTAATTCCACAATGCAAAGCGTTGCAAAGATTGGTTATCCAGAGGCTAGGATTCTCTTAGCCCAATGTGTGATTTATCTTAGTGCTTCGCCTAAGTCCAATAGTGCTTATTGTGCGATTGATAAGGCAATTTCTTATGTTGAAAAAAACCCCAACGAGCCAATTCCACCCCATATTTTGCAATTCCACAAAAATTATCTTTATCCCCACGATTTTGGAGGCTTTGTAGAACAAAAATATTTAAATAAAGACTTAAAATTTGTGGAGTGGTTACCTAAAGGATTTGAAAAAACCCTCAAAGAGTGGTTAGATAAAATCAAGGGATGCTAAATTTTCCACAACAGCACTAGG
>JALEPE010000076.1 GCA_022766795.1 Helicobacter sp. | reverse complement strand
TGCTCCGCATTGCGTTAGCTTTTTTAGCTACTTGAGACATTTCAGGGCGATACTTTTGCTTCACTACAAAAAGCGGATTAGTAAGAGTATCTAAAAATGCTCCGCTAAACTTTCTCCTATCTTTTTTGTATGTATTGTTTGTAAAATGCGCGTAAGCCTTATAAACATTAATATTTACCTTGCCTATTGGTGTATCAATGGCAACTTTCATTCCTTTGGCTTCAAATTGCTTTTTAAAATCTCTCCATTCTAGCTCTTTTGGTAGCTCTATCGCTTCTTTTTCTAGCGCGTCTGTATTTAATCTATTTTCAAGCAAAAATGCCTTTTCTAGCTTCCCTGCCTTTGCCTCCACCTCTTTTAATATCGCTTTGCTTTGTGCGATTCTGCCTTTCTCATTTTTCACAATGTAGCGGGGTTGTAGAGATTCTAAAATAGGATATTTTTTAGTTGCGGCTTCCCAACCCTTGCTTAGAGTGTCGGCAAGTTCTTGCGTTAGCTTCTCTTTAAACTCGGGATTCTTATTGATTGCCTTGAATCCCTTTGCGATTGCCTTACTCCCTGCCGCACCGCCTGCAAGTCCTAAAAGGAAGTTAGTGGGGTTAAAGCTTAGATTGCCTTGCTCGTCTGTTTCAAACCCTGCTACACTTCCACTTGCTAGCCCCGCGCCCAAATGGTGATTGCTTTGTAATTTTGTTTGTGGAATCTCTGCTAAATCCTTAGCCTTTTTCTCATCAAATTTAAATTTTGCTTGGATTTGTGGTATCAATTCTTTGTTTATCTCTTTTCATAAGCTTCTTGCACTTTAGGATTTTTAAATTTCATTCTTTCTTTAAGGTTTCTATCGGAATAAAATGTTATAATATGTCTATCATTTAGGTGCGAGTGAGCGGTTGTGCCACCGCCTAAGTGATACTCTACAACAACCCTATATCTCACATTTCCTTTTTCCCACTCATAAATATGTGCTTTTTGTCCATCTTTAAGTGTTTCCACAAAAGGCTCTTTATGTCTTTGTAGAAACTCCCGCATACTCTTACCCATATTGACTAATTCTAAGTCTGTAATATAGCCTTGCTTTGTTGGGTCTTTTAAGTGTCTAAGTTCTATATGCTCTGCGCCTTTGCCTCTTTTGCCTTTTTTAACATAACCTTTTGTTAGAAGCCCTATTGCTTCATCGGCTAACTCTAAATCTTTATAAATAATAGCCTTGGCTTTTCCATTGTAAATCACATTATAGATTCCCTTTTGCTCTTTCGCTTGAGGGTTTAGTTTGTAGTGTGTGCTATCCTCATAGCCCTTACTTTCTATGTTGTGTTTGCTTACGATAACATTCTCTTTAGGTGTGTCATATGACTTCTGCGGATTGGTGTTTTTGATTTGGTTGTATTCTTTTAATATTAAATCCGCGTCCTTCTTTAATTCATAAGCGGTGCTATCTATATCGTATGGTTTGCCATTTATGCGCTCTGGTATTAAGTTTAAATGTTCTGTAAATGTTTCTTTTAGTTTATTGAATTTTTGATTTGCTTCTTGCATTTCTTTTGTAGAATCATCGTAGCCTTTTTGCTTTAGCTCTTGTAGCGCATTATGTGCTTTTTTAAACTCATTGAAAATAGCGTTTTTTTTGTCGTAAAGTTCTAAAATTTCTTTAGCTTGTGGGTTGCCTTGTTCCGCTAAGCTTTTTAAAGATTGTGTGCTTTCTTTAGCTTCTAGTTCCTCGCGCTTAAACGCTAAGTCTAAAGCTCTTTTTTCTACTGCCCTTGCTTCTACTTCCCCTGCGGCTCTATAATAATCCTGAAAAATTTGGTTAGCCTCATTTAAATTGCTACCTTTTGCAAAGCCCTCTATTTCTTGGATTGCGTGTTGTATTTCGTGCGCTAAAGTAGCATTCGTTTGAAACTTGTTTAATTGTGTGGATATTGCTATAATCTTATCTTTAGAGCTATGCGCCCCTGAAAAATATTTGCTATATGAGCCTATGATTTCATACTCTAATAGCTCGGGATATGCTTTAAGTAATGCCTTATTCTCGCCTTGCAAAATATCTCTCATATGCAATACTTTGCCTTGCTTGAGTTTTGTTTTAATGTAAGAAACTTGGAAGTCTGGATTAATCTCAAATCTCCACTTATCATCTAAGCCCTTAAACCACCCTGTCTTTTCCCAAATTTCATCATCACTTTTGCCTGCTTTTAGCATATCTTTAGCCCTTTGTAGTCTTTGTGCTTGTGGCTTAAACTCTCCGCTTAATAATGCCTTTTCGCCTGCAAAGAATTGTGGGTTTAAATCTAGCATTTTATGCTTATTAAAAAAGCTTGTTAGTGCATTATAGCTTCCTTTTCTAGCTAGAAATGCTATATCTTTTTTAAACACTTCCTTAAAAAGCTCGGGATTATGCGTGGCTATTTTTGGATAAGCTT
The DNA here is from genome assembly GCA_022766795.1 of Helicobacter sp. Classification (GTDB taxonomy): domain Bacteria; phylum Campylobacterota; class Campylobacteria; order Campylobacterales; family Helicobacteraceae; genus Helicobacter_D. Next base: position 1,098 of record JALEPE010000076.1, on the reverse strand, counting down.
TGCTAAGTTTGTTTAATCTTAGTTCGGTTGCCTTTGCTACCGCTTTACTGATTGCCTTACTCCCTACCGCACCTCCTGCAAGTCCTAAAAGGAAGTTAGTGGGGTTAAAACTTAGATTGCCTTGCTCGTCTGTTTCAAAACCTGCAACGCTTCCGCTTAGGATTCTTTTTCTATCTTATCGTGGTAATTAAACGCGCGGTAGTTTAGAATCTGTCCTGATTCGTCCTTATACACTTCCAAATCCACCAAAAAGCGATAATTATAAGGATTTTCTAGCATTTGGGCTTTAAGTGTTTCATCGCTGATAATAATTCCCTTTGCTGTTGGGCTTAAATCATAGCAGTATGCTTTATGCTTAATATCCTTTTGCGTGTTCGTGGTTTGATAAAATTCAATCATCATATGAGGATAAATCGTTTTCGCCTCGCTTTTATCTCCCAAATGCTTAATGTCTTTAATCATCTGCACTGCTTCTTTAAACTCTTTTACGCTTTCTTTGCCGATAATAATGTTTTGCGTATTAAAAGAATTGCTAATTGTCGCATTAGCACCTATATCGTAGATTTGCAAAATCCCCTCTACACACTTAATGCTATTTTTATTTAATTTTTCATCGTCTTTGATTTCTTGCACACTTGCATTTTTTATTTTTCTAAGATTCTCCCAAAATGTAAAATACCTATTAAGTGATTCTATACATTCACTAATAGGCAAAAGCGTAGGGATACTTACCAAAAAATGAAAAATATCGCTCCCTTTTTCTACGCTTTGTAATTGCAACTCTACTTTACCCATTGCTTTATCTTGCTCTACAAAATCTCCTATACCTTGATTAAGTGCTAATATCGCACTACTTAAGCCCTTAAGTTGTAGAGGTTTATCTTTTTCTATTTTTAGAGAAATGATTATTTCTTGCATTGTTTTCCTTTTAAAGAATTTTAGCATTCTAGCACCTTTTTCATTGTTCGCCTTTAAAATAAATCACATTTTCATCTTTGCTTTTTAGGATTCTTTGGAGTTTGCTAAGATTCTTAATATCGTAAAAAGTCTTATGGAGCAGTTCTCCATTTTGTGCGATTGCGAAACTTGCTAAATGCA
>JALEPE010000068.1 GCA_022766795.1 Helicobacter sp. | reverse complement strand
AGGAATCCTATGAGGAGTTTCCCGCCTTTTTTTAAAGACGAGAAATCGGCACTTAAGCCAATACTTGTAAAGAATGCCAACATTAGCGGATCTTTCAGTGAGCCATCAAACTTTAGCTCAATGCCTCCATAGGTATAGAGCAAAAAGAAGCAGAATGCAGCAATGATTCCGCCTACCACAGGTTCTGGGATATTGTAATCGTGTAAAAATTTGCTACGCACAATGATTGCGCGTCCTAGCAATAAAACGCCTACCATTGTGAGCAATGTGGCATAAAAGTTAAGAGTAATTGTCATAAATGCCCTTTTTTTGAGATTCTATATTTTAAAAAGAAATGGATTATAATTAAATAAGACATAAGTTTTTGCACCAAAAATGCGCAAAATGGTAACATAAAGTAGCAAATGCGGAATCGCAATCCAAAAAACACAAAAAATGTGCTAAGTCGCGATTCTAATTATAAAAATATAAAATTATTTTTTCAATGTTTCAATGTATGCACCAACATCTAGCATATCGCGCTTTGTATAGCGTAGAGCAATTTGATTTTTAACAAATCTGGATTGCCCCTCAAATGTTTGGTCTGCATAAGTTTTGAGTTCATCAGCGATTGCTTGTGCTTTCCAAGTATTAATCGGTTTTGTGCCTGCAACAGAAAGCTCGCCTTTCTCGCCGTGGCAGTTTGCGCAATCCCTATTGTAGAATTTCTCGCCATTTTCTAAATTTGCAGTGCGGACACTTGAGCCAACCTCTCCTGTGCCGATAATGCTATCCAAAAAACTTCTTTCTTGTGCTGTTAAATCCGCGTCTTCTCGGACAACTTTAATATTTTTTGAGCCAAGATTTTTGGAGTATTTTTGCATAATTGCCTTAATCTCCTCGCCAAATTCGCCTTTTAATTCAAAGCATATACACTCATTTGCGCTAAGTGCGCTACCTAAAACCGCTACACAAGCAAGTGCTGTAACAAATTTTTTCATTAAAAATCCTTGCAATTTAGTTATTTGGCGCAATTTTGCCGAAAATTTATTAATTTTTGGTTTAAAGTTAAAAGCCGCTTTAGCTAGTATGGTTTATAATTCTCTCCGCCTAAGTGGTGCGTGTTTCTTTAACTTTGGAGTCCAACATAATAAAGTATTGCTGGTTGTATAGCTTAGCTTTGTGTGATGGTGTTTTCGTTACGAGCTTCTTAAGTTGAAGCCAGAATCTGCCGCCTAATGAGTTACTTATAACTGGAATCGTTGCCTATTTCGGGCTACACAAATGAGTAACGCCCACTTGGGTTTTTGATTTTTAAAGTTTTATGGGATTTAAAATTTTACAAATTAAAATGAGGTTGCTTAAAAATGGAAATAGTCATTGTAGGTAGTGGTGGAAGAGAATATTCTATGGGGCTTGCATTGCAGAATGAATGTCGGATAGACGGAATCTACTTTTATCCGGGAAATGGTGCAACACATAAGCTTGGTAAAAATATAGATTTTAAAACACAAAAAGATTTTGTAGATTTTGCTCTTACGCAAAGAATCGGACTTGTCATTATTGGTCCTGAAGCACCTTTGGTAGAGGGGTTAGCAGACGCTCTGCGTGAGAATGGAATCCCAACCTTTGGTCCAAGCGCAAAAGCAGCACGATTAGAAGGTTCTAAAGCCTATATGAAAGAATTTGCAAAGCGTTATGATATTCCAACGGCGGGTTTTATCCAAACGCAAGACTATAATGAAGCGTGTGCATTTATTGAGGAGCTAAACTTGCCCATCGTGGTAAAAGCAGACGGATTATGCGCTGGAAAAGGCGTGATTATCGCGCAAAGCTATGAAGAAGCAAAGAGTGTAGCAAAAGAAATGCTAGATGGTAAAAGCTTTGGTGATTCTGGTAAGACGATTGTGATAGAGGAATTTTTAGACGGCTTTGAATTATCTGTTTTTGCGATGTGTGATGGCAAGGATTTTATCATATTGCCTGCTGCGCAAGACCATAAGCGGCTTTTAGATAATGATAAGGGACCAAATACGGGAGGAATGGGAGCTTATGCGCCCGCACCTCTAGCAACAAAAGAGATCATAGAAGAAGTGAAAAATACGATTATTATTCCAACGCTTGATGGTATGGCAAAAGATGGGAATCCCTTTAGTGGGACGCTGTTTTGCGGGATTATGGTAGTAAAGGGCAAGCCTTATCTGTTGGAATTTAATGTGCGTTTTGGAGACCCAGAATGTGAGGTGCTAATGCCTTTATTTGAGGAAGGATTGTTTGATTGCTTCTTAGCGTGTGCAAATGGGAATTTAAAAAACATTCAATATCGTATTGCAAATAAGGTTTGTGTCGGCGTTGTTGTGGCTTCTAAAGACTATCCTTATAAAAATTCTAAAAAAGAAAAAATCAAACTTTCAAGTGAGAGAAATGCAGAATCGCACATTAGTTTCGCTGGAGTTAGCAAAGAAGGAGAATCTCTAGTAGCAAGTGGTGGGCGCGTTTTAGTGTGTGTCGGTAAGGGTGAAAATGTGCAAGAAGCGGTTAAGGAAGCTTATAAGTGTGTGGAGTTTGTGCAATTTGATGGAATGCAGTATCGCAAAGACATCGCATACCAAGCATTAGGAAAATAATGAATACAGATAAAATTGAGGAAATTTTAGCGCGTGAGGAAATTCAGACTGCGGCACTATGGAAAAGAATTGTGGCACATATCATTGATGATTTGCTAATTAGTATGGTGATCATTGGAATGTATTGGGGGAGCATTGTAGAGCATAAAGACAATCCAGAAGCTGTGATCAACATTATTTCAAGTTCTTGGTTGGCTTTATATGGGGTGCGGATTGTGTATCATTGGCTGTTTGTGCGTTATTATGGAGCAACGATTGGTAAAATCGTGGTTAAGATTCGCATTATTGAGCTTGGGCTTTTAGATAATCCAAATATACAACAAGCCCTCATTCGCTCGTTATTACGGACATTAAGCGAGTTTTTAATGTATTTGCCTTTTTTGTATATTTTAACCAATGCCTTGCGTTTAAGTTTGCACGATAAAGTGGCAAATACTATTGTTGTGGAGCTACATAGCACCAATGTTTAAAATACATATTAAACCCATTAAGCCTACTCTTATTGCTTTTAGTCTTGCGGTCGCATTTGCGTTACAGCCTTTGCACGCACGTCCATCTGTGAAGCAATTTGATAAGAATCAAGAAGCAATTTTTGAGTTTTTAGCTGATGATATGGAATATGATAAATCTATCATTATCGGCAAAGGACACGCAACTGTTATTAACTTGGATTATTATGTAAGTGCAGATTTAGCGACATATAATACCAATACGCGTGAAATTACATTAAAAGGCAATGTGAATGCCTACAAAGGCAATGCGCTATATTTAAAAGCCCAAGAAATTAAAATCAAACTGCAAGAGGATTATTCTTTTTTAGAGCCATTTTATTTGCAGGATTCCACAAGCGGCTTATGGGTGGAAGCAAAAAGCGCAGAATATAATCAAAACATTTATGCAATGCAAGATGCTTCTGTTTCAACTTGTAGTGTTAATAATCCTATTTGGCAGCTAAAAGCGAGTGAGAGTGCGTATGATATTAGTAAGGAATGGCTGACATTATGGCATCCGAAGTTGTGTATTTATGATGTGCCTGTGCTTTACTTCCCTTACCTCTCATTCTCTGCGGGATATAAGCGTAAAAGCGGATTACTCTATCCTGTGCTTGGAAGTTCCAAAGATGATGGGATTTTGTATTCTCAACCATTTTATATCGCGACCGATGATTGGTGGGATATGACGCTCACACCAACAATGCGTTCAAAACGCGGTGGCGGAATCTATAGTGAATTTAGAATGGTTGATGATAAAGAACAAATGCTGTGGGCAAATTTCGGAGCATTTATAGATTCTAAGAGTTATCAACAAACCTATGAATTAGAGAATCAAACGCATTATGGATTCCAGCTAAAATATGAGAGAAAGGATTTACTAACAAAAGCACAAAGTTATTTCTATGAAGATGGCTTGTATGCGGATATTTCGCAGGTATCAGATGTGGATTATTTTAGGCTAACAGATGGTAAGGCGCAAAATAATGCGGATTTGCAAGGTAGTCTTTTGACTTCGCGTTTAAATTATTTTCTAAAAAGTGATTCGGATTATATTGGAATCTATGGAAGATACTATTCAGATTTATCCAAGACAAGCAATGCAGAGACGCTGCAAACTTTGCCGCAAGTGCAGTATCACAGACAAATTGATAATCTTTTTATTGATGATTTGTATTACAGCTTTGATTATCAAATCAAGCATTACACGCGTCCTGTAGGTTACCGTGCAATCCAGCAAGAAGTAGAATTGCCATTGCTTTACTCCAAAGCTTTTGCTAATGACTATGTGAATATTTCTGTTTCGCCTGTATTTTATGCTACGCAAGTGGATTACCAAAATGACAAAGGAGCTTTGGATACTGGACGCTATTTAACGCAACACTGGCAGTTTAAAGCCAATACGGATTTAGCAAAGCAGTATGAAAACTTTGGACATACAATGGGGTTTGAAGCACTTTATACATTGCCCGGGTTTAAAGATAAAAAAGGAGATTTTACAAACTTTTTCACGCTTCCGGGTGATAGGCAGGAGTTAAGATTAAGCGCGGTGCAGTATTTTTATGATGCGCAAAATATTTTGAAATTATCCCATCGTATGCGCCAATATTTTTATTTAGAAAGTGATAGCCAAATAGGCGAGTTTGAGAATGAAGTGCAGTATTTTTATGACTATTCTTGGAGTTTTTTGAGCGATATTTTTTATGCGCATTCAGAGAATAGAATCTCGGAAGCTACACATAAATTGCGTTATGATGGCGAGTATTTTAATGCTTATGTTGGACATTTTTTCCGTGATTCCTTTGCGGAGGTGGATTGGAGCCGTGGGCGTTATGGAGAGGCAAACTACATAATGGCAGGGTTTGAAAAAGAATTTGCAAATTTAGAGATTTTTGCAAGTTTGGGATATGATTATAAAGAGGATTATTTTAAAACTTGGCAAGTAGGGTTTGAAACAACGATTCGTTGTTTTGCCTTTGGAATAAAATATGTGAGTGAAATTTACCCCAAACTAACAACGCGTGGTGCGGAAGCGCAAGATGATAAATATGTGCTTTTTACCATCAAATTTATTCCTCTTTTAAGTGCGGATGTAAGGGCTGGAAGTTAATGCAAAATCCTTTAAATAATATAGTAAATGTTACAAGTTTTATCGGAAATTCTGCGCATTCTACGCGGCGCAAGATTCTATTTGAAAATAGAGAAGATGCACTAGAGAAATTACTAAGTAATCTACCACTTAGTTTTTTTGGGCAAGATTGTATTGTCATTGGAATCTCTTTTGAGGGAATTTATTTTGCCTATCGTTTAGCGCAAACACTTAAAGCACCTTTGGCGTTTCTATTTACTTCCCCTATTTTAGCACCCAATAATCCAGAATGCGAGATTGCAATGGCGACTGAAACGCACGATGTCGTAATTAATGAGCCATTGGTGAAGTCTTTTGAGATTAGTTTGGATTATATTTATGGAGAGGTGCAACGACAATATGAAGATAAAATGCTGCCTCTTATTTATCAATATCGCAAGGGGAATCCGCTAATTTCTTTTAAGGGTAAGCGTGTTCTTATTGTAGATGAGGGCATTGATAGTGGATTGACAGCATTTTCTGCGATTAAATCCGTGATTACTTTGCAGGCTAAAACCGTGCATTTTGCCTGTCCTGTTGCACCTTGTGATGTTGCAGAGATTATGGAGGAAGCCACTGATGGGTTATTTTGCCTTTATCGCCCCAAGAATTTTGTGGATATTGGATATTATTATAGGGATTATCCACCCATTGAAATGGAACGGATTGAGGAAATTTTTAGCAAGATACAAGGAGAGTAGATGCGTGAAATTACATTTTCATTTTTAGAAAAAGAAGAAAACTATATTTTTGATAAATTCGCCAAGCAAGCAAATGGAAGCGTATATTACAAGAGTGGGGATAATGTTTTATTAGCCACAGTAGCGGTGGATTGCGATTCTATTGTTGAGGAGGATTTTTTACCCTTAACAGTGCAATATATTGAAAAAGCTTATGCGGCAGGCAAATTTCCCGGAGGCTATATTAAACGCGAAGCAAAGCCCGGGGATTTTGAAACGCTAACAGCGAGGATTGTAGATAGAAGTTTGCGCCCGCTTTTTCCTAAAAATTACTGCTATCCTACGCAAATTACAATTATTGCGCTTAGCGTTGATGGTGAGGCAGATTTGCAAATTTTAGCACTTAATGCTGCAAGTGCCGCACTTTATACCTCCGAGATTCCGCTTAATCTACCAGTTAATGGCGTGCGGATTGGTAAAATCGGCGGGGAACTTGTTGTGAATCCTAGTCTCTCAAATATGGAGCAAAGCACATTGGATTTGTTTGTAAGTGGTGTTAATGATGATGTGCTAATGATTGAAATGCGCACCTTTGGTGGTGTAGATGTGGAACGTCCAAGCAATCCTTTGAGTTTTGTTACGACATTAATAGACGATGAAAAGGCAAAATTTAGTGCAAATGCAATGGACGAAGCCGAACTTATGCGGGCTTTAGAGCTTGCTAAAACACAGATTGCTAAGAAAAGCAAGATAATGCAAGAATTGTTTGCGCCTTGCATTAAAGCCCCAGTTGCCTTGACGCAAGAGCGCAAAAGCTATCATTGTCAAAGAATACAAGATTTCATTGCGCAAAATTATTTAGGGCAGTTGCGTGAGGTTATTACATTTTTGTCTAAAACCGAACGTGGAAGCAAGCTAAAATCTTTTGCTAAAGCCATTGCGCAAGATTTTGCCATACAATTCCCGCAAGATGTAGAATCCCTAGATGAGCGTGTTTGGGATAGCCTTGAAGTGTGGAAGCGCAAAATGATTCGTCAAATGATTTTAGAGGAAGGAAAACGCGCAGACGGCAGAGGGTTAAAGGAGGTGCGCCCCATTAGCATTGAAACAAATATTTTACCCAAAGCACATTCAAGCGCACTTTTTACGCGCGGACAGACACAAGCACTTGTAGTCTGCACTCTTGGGGGAGATATGGACGCACAGGGTTATGAGTTGCTCACGGATAAAGGAGGCGCAAAAGAGCATTTTATGGTGCATTACAATTTCCCGCCCTTTAGCGTTGGAGAGGCAAATCCTATTGGAGCGACAGGCAGGAGAGAGTTAGGGCACGGAAACCTTGCTAAACGCGCTTTAGAATGCAGTATTGTGGGTAGCGATTCTAAAACAATCCGTCTAGTTTCGGAGATTTTAGAATCTAATGGTTCGTCTTCAATGGCAACAGTATGTGGTGGCTCGTTGGCATTAGCTGCGGCAGATGTGGAATGCACAGATTTAATTGCTGGGGTCGCAATGGGGCTTGTGTGTGAGGGTAATAAATACGCTATTTTAACGGACATTATGGGCTTAGAAGACCACGATGGGGATATGGATTTTAAAGTTGCAGGCAGCAAAAATGGGATCACAGCCTTGCAAATGGATATTAAGCTTGGTGGGCTAAATACCGAGATTTTACATAATGCTTTATTGCAAGCCAAGGAAGCGCGATTGCATATTTTGGGATTAATGGAGGAGGCAAAAAGTAAAATTGTCTTGAATACCGCAGTTTTGCCTAGCTCCCAAATTTTTGCGATTCACCCTAGCAAAATTGTGGAAGTCATTGGGCAAGCAGGTAAGACAATTAAGGAAATTATTGAAAAATTTGAAGTCGCGATTGATTTGAATCGTGACAATGGGGAAGTAAAAGTGAGTGGCGGCAATAAAGAAAAAGTTGATGCTGCAAAAGCCTATATTATTGGAATCGCAAATAATAAAGAGGATAAACCAAGCATTGCAGAGCTTTATAAAATAGGCGATGTGTATGAAGGCAAGGTAAAAAAAATATTAGACTTTGGTGCATTTGTGGAGTTACCTCATAATTACGACGGATTGTTGCATATTTCAAAAATTACAAATAATCGCGCAGAAAGTATTAGCGATTATTTAAAAGAGGGTGATATAGTGCGCGTAGAGGTGCTATCATTAAATAAAAATAAAGTAGAATTAGGCTTGAAAAAATAGTTGTGATTCCATAAAGCATACAAAAATGTGTAGAAATGACGCAATTTGCGTTTAGGTTAGGATTACGCTTTGTGGTTCAACAAAATTTTAGCTAAATGCGTTTATAATCACTGCTTACAAAGTGATAAGTAGGGGAATGAATCCGAACGGACTTTGGAATTTTTTAAGGAGAAAAAGAATGAAAAAATTACTTTTAGTATTTTTTGCATTAGCTGGTGTGGCGTTTGCTGCGGAAGGTAACGAAATGTTACTCTCTTATTCTGCGATTGCTGCGGGTGTAGGTTTAGGTATTGCGGCACTTGGTGGTGCGATTGGTATGGGTAGCACAGCAGCTGCAACTATTTCTGGTATGGCTAGAAATCCCGGCGTTGGTGGTAAATTAATGACAACAATGTTCATTGCATTAGCGATGATTGAAGCACAAGTTATTTATACACTTGTTGTTGCCTTGATTCTACTTTACGCAAACCCATTCTTAGGCTAATTAATAGTTTAAATACCTTAAGGGCTTCCTTAAGGTGTGCGCTGGTGGTGGAATGGTAGACACACCATCTTGAGGGGGTGGCGGGGCGACCCGTGCGAGTTCAAGTCTCGCTCAGCGCACCATTTAATATTTCTAATCTTTCATTGTTTTTATATTTTTCATCGTACTTATCAGGATTTTAAGGAATAAAGAGTAGAATGCGTAAATTTATTGTGACTAAATAAGAGGTTGATGTAAATGGACATATTGGATTCAAGATTAATTTCTGTTGCAATTCTAAACCAAAATATCAATTATCAAAAACTACAAAAATTAAAAGAAACTTTGGCATCAAATTTTTTATATTTTGAAATTTTGCTCATTAATCCCGTCGTTAATTTCACCCCCCCCCCCCCATTTTTCTGATAAACAAATCATAGAAAATTCCCCTAATTTAAGAATATTTGAAGTTTCTAATAAACTCACAAAAAATCTTTATTATCAAGTGTTTTTGCAAAATTGCATTGGTGATTATTTGGTATTTATAGATTTAGAGGAAAACGATATTGATAGCTTTTTAGAAATATTAACCAAGGCTAGAGAATATGATATTGTCATCGGCGTTAGAAAGCAAAAGATTCAGAGTTTAACCCAAAAATTCACTTCTTATTTATTTTATCGATTCATAAAAATATTTTATCGCTACACCATCAGGGAGGATTATAGTGATTTTTGCGTTTTAAATAGAAAAGTTATCAATTATTTATTAAAAGAAAAATTAGATATTTATCTCTTAAGGCTTATTCAGTTTGATTCGAGATTTAGTAAATGTGAGTACCCTTTTATGCCTATTTGCAATAATAAAAAAAACAACTTTTTTGATTCTGTGGAATTGGGGATTGATATTATTATACAAAATTCTTATAAAACATTGCGCTTAGCGACAATTTTATCGCTTTTTATCTCTTTGTTTAATTTCTTGTATCTTATGTATGTGTTAAGCTCATATTTTTTAAATATTAATGTAATAGGAGGTTGGACTTCTACATCAATATATTTGGTAACAACTAATTCTTGTTTATTTTTGATTCTGTCAATCTTGGGCGAGTATTTGCGCACCATTCTAATGCGTGCAAAACATAATAATTTACACGAAATTATTGAGGAAAGAAGTAACTTTTCTTTATATGTAAATAGTAAAAATGTAAGGACGAATTGATGCTCAATATCGTCTTTCCCGTTTTGAATGAAGAGAGCTGTTTGGAGAATGGAATCCTAACAACAATTGCTTTTTTAGAAAAAAATGGGATTCCATATCATATTACAATAGCCGATAACGGATCAGAGGACGCAACGTCACTGATAGCACAAGAGATTTGCAAGAAAAATGCAAATGTTTCCTATCTAAAGCTTGGAGCAAGGGGTGTGGGTTTAGCGTTTAGAGAAGCTATTAAAAATAATGCCAGTAGTTTAAAATGTGCCTATATCGGCTATATGGATATTGATTTAGCAACAGATTTGAAACATTTAAAAGAAGTGTATGCACTTTTAAAAGACAATAAAATAGTTGTTGGAAGCAGGCTATTAAAGGAATCTCAAGTCTTTGGTAGGAGCATTAAAAGGGAAATTACCTCAAGAGGATTAAATGTAATTTTAAAGGTATTGCTAGGGGTGAAATTTAGCGATGCAATGTGCGGATTTAAGTTTTTTGAAGCAAAGAGTGCGGAATTTTTAGTAGAGAATTGTAGCGAGGATAATAGTTGGTTTTATTGTGCGCAAATGCTTATTGTGGCGGAATCAAGAAAAATAGGAATCAAAGAAATTCCGGTAGTTTGGAAAGACGATTCTAATTCTAAAGTAAAAATTTTTTCTTTATCGTGCATTTATTTAGAGGAAATTTTTAAATTATTATTTAGAAAGGTTAGGCGCAGATTATGAAGTCCATTGTAATTGGCAAGGGAGATTGGGGGAATCTTTTGATGAAATATATTCAGCAAGATTCTAATTTTGAGATTATAGATGTCTTTGGCAAAGACTTTTCTTTTGCTAAGATTCCGCAAGGCGCGCAGGTAGCATTTGTTGTAACGCCATTAACATCACATTTTAACATTGCGTATGAGTGTTTAAGAGCGGGGCTGAATGTGTTTGTAGAAAAGCCCACCTGTGAGAGCGTAGAGGAATTTAATATTTTAAAAGATGTTGCACAGAGTAGTGGTGTTAGATTCTATACAGATTATATTTATTTGACTTCTCCGTCAATTTTAAAGATTCAAGAAATTTTGTGCCAACTAAATGGAATCCTAAGCGTTAAAGCGAGTATCAAACAATATGGCAAATTTTATGAGGGAGAGAGTGCGTTAGATGTTTTGGGGGTTCATTTTTTGAGCGTTTTTTGTTTTTTATTTGGGACGCCGAGTTTAGCGGAAAGTCATAACACCAACCCTAATGCAAATAGATTCGTATTTGATATTAATGGAATCACAACAGAGCTTGAATGCTCCCTAATTTCAGAGATAAAAGAGCGTAAATTGGAGATTATTGCTGAAAGCGGAAAAATACTTTTTGATATGCTTTCTAATGAATCTTTGCAGATTTTGATTGGGGACAAACAAGAAATTTTTAGCTTTGATGAAAAGAATAATATTGCAAACTCTTTACGCAAATTCTACGCTATTTTAAATGACGAAGCAAAGTATTTAGAGCATTGTAATCTTAGCTATAAAGTGGCAAAAGCTATGGATATGTGCAAACAATGAAATATGATTGCATTGTAATTGGTGGGGGATTTTATGGGTGTATGTTGGCTCTAGAATTGCACCAAAAATTCAAAAAAATTTTAATCCTTGAAAAAGAAAATGACATTTTAACAAGAGCAAGTTTAATCAATCAAGCAAGAATCCACGGGGGATACCATTATCCTAGAAGCTTAGTT
>JALEPE010000064.1 GCA_022766795.1 Helicobacter sp. | reverse complement strand
TCTTAAAAATATGAAATCGTTAATTAAATATTAATATTTCACAGGTAAAATTCTAAAAATTTTAAATAAAAGGTTTCAACAGATGAAAAAGATTCTTGTTAGTTCAGCAGTGGCATTGGCATTATTGCAGGGTGTGAGTTTTGCAAAAACTTATGCAAAAGTTAATGGTGCAGAAGTTACAGATAGAGATATTTCCGCATTAATGCGTGTAATGCCGGGTGTTACATTTGAACAACTCCCTAAAGAAGCGCAAACACAAGTTGTTAATCAAGCCATTGAGCGCAAACTACTCATTGAGCAAGCAAAAAAAGAAAAAGTGCAAAACTCCAAGGAGTATAAAGACGCGCTTGCGAATGCGGAAGAGGATTTAATGCTTGAAGTATGGATGCGTAAGCAAATGGAGAAAGTAAAAGTATCTGACGCAGAGGTTACAAAATTCTATAATGACAATAAGAACAAGTTTGTGCAACCAGAGACCGTAAAAGTAAGTCATATTTTAGTGACAAGCGATAATGAGGCAAAAGCTGTCATTGCCGAGCTTAAAAAAGCAGGAAAAGATGTTAAGGCAAAATTTGCTACTTTAGCAAAAGAAAAGTCTAAGGATGGTTCGGCGCAAAATGGTGGTTCGCTTGGTTATATTGCAAAAGGTCAAGTTGTGCCGGAGTTCGCCGATGCAGCATTTAAACTAAAGCCTAATACATTCACACAAAATCCCGTTAAAACGCAATTTGGTTACCATATTATCTTGGTTGAGGATAAAAAGTCAGCAGGAACAATTGCGCTAAAAGACATTAAACCGCAAGTTGAACAACAATTAAGAGTTACAAAATTTCAAAGTGATGTAAAAAAAGAGGGTGAGAATCTACGCAAGAAAGCAAAAATAGAAATCGCACAATAAGGAATCCTAATGCTAGTTTGTGGAAATGCGATTTTAGATAAGGCAAATCAAGAAAATTACGGCGTAGGAGCTTTTAACTTTGTAAATTACGAAATGTTAAGCGCGATTTTTGAAGCAGCGAATCTTAAAAATTCCCCGATTATCGTCCAAGCAAGTGAGGGCGCAATCAAATATATGGGCATTGATATGGCAGTAGGAATGGTGGAGATTCTCTCTAAACGCTTCCCGCATATTCCAGTGGCATTGCATTTAGACCACGGAACAAGCTTTGAATCCTGCGTGAAAGCAATCCGTGCGGGATTTACTTCTGTAATGATTGATGCGAGTCATCATTGCTTTGAGGAAAATTTAAAAGAAACCAAAAGAGTAGTGGAAGTTGCGCATATTGCAGGAGTGAGCGTAGAGGCAGAGCTTGGGCGTTTAATGGGGATTGAGGATAATATCTCCGTAGATGCAAAAGACGCGTGTTTGGTAAATCCTAATGAGGCAGAAGAGTTTGTTAAAGAATCCAAAGTAGATTTTTTAGCCCCAGCCATTGGCACAAGCCACGGGGCTTTCAAGTTTAAAGGCGAACCTAAGCTAGACTTTGAACGTTTGATTGAAGTAAAAAAGCGCACCAAGATTCCGCTTGTTTTGCACGGCGCAAGTGCGATTCCACAAAATGTAAGCGAGGCATTTTTGAAAAGTGGAGGAGATTTAAAAGGAAGCAAGGGTGTGCCTTTTAGCTTTTTGCAAGAAGCCATTAAGGGTGGAATCAATAAAATCAACACTGACACTGATTTAAGAATCGCATTTATGTCCGAAGTTCGGCGCGTTGCAAATGAGGATAAAACGCAGTTTGATTTAAGAAAATTTTTCGCTCCCGCAAAGGAATTTATGGTAAAAGTTATAAGCGAGAGAATGGATATTTTAGGAAGTTCTAACAAAATTTAAATAAAGGAAAAAAATGGCATATTCAATGGGAGATTTAAAAAAGGGTTTGAAAGTTGAATTGGAGGGGGTTCCTTATAGAATCACAGAATATCAACATGTAAAACCGGGCAAAGGTGCGGCATTTGTGCGCGTGAAAATGAAATCCTTTTTAGATGGCAGAGTATTAGAGAAAACCTTTCACGCCGGAGATAAATGCGAAGAGCCAAATTTGCAGGAACGTTCTATGCAGTTTTTATACCACGATGGCGACCATTTTCAGTTTATGGATAACGAAAATTACGAGCAAATCGGCTTGAGTGATGAGCAAGTGGGCGAGGTTGCTAAATGGATGATTGACGGAATGGCAGTCAGTATTTTGTTTCACAATGGCAAGGCAATCACCGTGAGCGTGCCACAATCTGTGGAGCTAAAAATTACAGAGACGCCTCCAAATTTCAAGGGCGATACGACAAGCGCGGGGAAAAAACCTGCTACGCTTGAAACCGGTGCAGTAGTGCAAGTGCCTTATCATATTTTAGAGGGCGATACAATCCGTGTGAATACGGAAACAGGCGAATATTTAGACAAAGTAAAATAAGGCAGAACAATGTGTGCAAGAGTTTTGATTCCGCTTGGAAAGGGATTTGAGGAAGTTGAAGCAATCTCTGTGATTGATGTGTTAAGGAGAGTGGGGTGTAAGGTTATCTTAGCAGCAGTTGATGAGGAATCCCAAAAGACTTTGGTGGTGGAATCTCAAGGGGGCGTGAAGCTTGTTGCGGATATTAGAATTACAGAAGTTTTATCTAGCGGTATTGATGGTATTGTCTTGCCGGGTGGTTGGGAAAATACACAGAATCTTATCCAATCTAAAGAGCTAGGGAAGCTTTTGGGGGATTTAAACAAAAGAAATAGAATCATAGGGGCGATTTGTGCTGCTCCTCTTGCGCTTTTTAAACACAATATCTTGACAACACAAAAATTTACTTGTTATCCTAGCATTGAAACAGAGATTAAAAATCCTCATTATCAAGCAAGTTCAAATGTTGTGCAAGATGGCAATCTCATCACTTCAAGAGGACCTGCAACTGCATTGGAATTTGCCTTTTTCTTAGCACGTATTTTTGCAGGAGAGCAAAAGGCAAAAGAAATCCGATTGGGAATGTTGAGCGTTTGAAATCTTTTAACATAATCCGAAATTTAGGTATTGTTGCAGGAGTAGGAATCCTAATGAGCGGTTGTCTAATGGGTTATAGAGATTTGATTTATAACCCACAGATTCTAAAGCAAGGAATCTCTAAAGAGCAAGTCATTAGAAAGGTAGTGGATTATTCCTTGAATCCTGAACAACTTGAAAGGGATATTCAGAATCTCCAAGCAAATTTTAAAAAAGTTGTTGTGGCTTTAACGCAAAATGCCGCAAAACAATGGGGTGAAGACAACACGCCCACCGCTTCACAAGATGTGTATGTTAAATACACCGATTCCTACCTCTCACGCGCCCAAGTGGATTTTAGCAAAGGGGTTATTTCTGTGGCGACTTTGGATACAAACAATCCCAAAGAATCCCTAAAAAAAGCGATTGTAACAACATTGCTAACACCAG
This sequence comes from Helicobacter sp., assembly GCA_022766795.1. Classification (GTDB taxonomy): domain Bacteria; phylum Campylobacterota; class Campylobacteria; order Campylobacterales; family Helicobacteraceae; genus Helicobacter_D. The sequence continues at coordinate 16,980 of JALEPE010000064.1, read as the reverse complement.
AAGACCCAGAAGATGTGGATTTGTATTCAGATAAAGAAATTGCCTTTAGCGGTAAGCCTTATTTGGCGGATTTAGTCAAGGATAATGAGGGCGAAGTTGTGCTGTATCCTTGGAGAGCAAATCGCTATGCGGAATATTTAATACAAAACAAACTGCAAACCACAGAAATCACAGAAAAAGGCGAGAAAAAAAAGGTTTATTATGTGCAGTTTGATATGGTGGAGGACCACACGATTCAAAGTGAGCATAAATACGGAGAGTATGTTGCGCTTTTTGCGAAAGAATACAAGCTAGAACAAGCCCTGATTTTTGCAATCATCAAAACAGAATCCAGTTTTAACCCTTACGCAGTCAGCCATATTCCAGCCTATGGATTAATGCAAGTTGTTCCAGCAAGTGCGGGACGCGATGTTTATAAGGCATTAAACAACCGCGATGGGATTCCAACAAAGGAAATGCTTTTCACACCTAAAACAAACATTCAATATGGTTCTACTTATCTAAATATCCTCTTTACGCGTTACATTAAGGGGGTGAAAAACTCCCTCTCGCACGAATATTGCGTGATTGCAGCGTATAATACAGGAAGCGGAAATGTGCTAAGCGTGTTTCATAAAGACAGGACACAAGCGGTGCAAGTGATTAATTCTATGACTTCCGCAGAGGTGTATCGTAAGCTCCGCACTTCCTTAAAATACGAGGAAGCAAGGAATTATTTGCAGAAAGTAACCAATGCTAAAAAAGAATTTCAAGCACAAAATCGTGCGCAAAATACACAATCTCAAACCATTCCAAACCTTTATTTGAGCGCAAAATAAATCAATGGAAGTTTATGAGCTAATCCAAACCCCTAGACCTTGCAGTTATTTGCCAAATTTAGAAGCCTTGTTTCGTTATTTTTATATTAAAGACTGCACAAAATCTTTGTATAACGCATTACTAGAGCGCGGTTGGAGACGTTTTGGTAATTATTTTTTTGTGCCAATTTGCAAGGCTTGTGATGCTTGTATTTCTATTCGCCAAAATTGCCTAGAATTTACCTTTTCAAAATCCCATAAGCGCACCTTAAAATCTCCTCTAACCCTAGAAATTACGCGCCCAAGAGTGAGTGATGTGCATTTAGAACTTTATGCAAAATATCATCAGAGAATGCAGCAAAAGAAAGGTTGGGAATGTCAAGAAGTTGCTTTGGATTCCTATTATGACACTTTTGTGCAAGGGTTTTTGGACTTTGGTTATGAATTTGATTATTATATCAAGGATAAATTAGTTGGCGTGGCGTATGCGGATATTTTGCCCACCGCAATTTCTGCAGTTTATTGTTATTATGACCACGATTTTGAAAACCTCTCTATTGGCACTTACTCTATTCTTAAACAAATAGAAGTTGCAAAAAGGTATCATATCCCCTATCTTTATCCGGGATATTGGATACAAAATCATCACTCAATGGGCTACAAAGAACGTTTTAAGCCTTTTGAGATTCTTTGTAATCGTCCCAATTTAGGCGAAAATCCCCTTTGGGTTAAGGAGTAGTTTTGCATTATACCAATTTCATATCCAAATGTTTTGAAAAGTTTGCTTGCCACGCGTTTCCAATGTGCATACAATTATGGATTAACAAAGCATATATTAGATGGTTTGATGTTAAAATGGAGGAATTTGACACTATCGCTAGTTATCCGACATTAAATGCACTTTTTACGCGCTCTTTGATTAAAATGCGCTCCTTTGACAAGACAGATCGCAAGATGATAGCCCCTTGCGATTCCACAATTATGGAGCTTGGTGCGTGTAAGAATGGAATCGCAATGCAAATTAAAGGTAAAACTTATTGTGTGAGAGATTTTATCAAGAACGATTTAGGGGAGGGCTATTCCTTTGTAAATTTTTACCTCTCTCCTAGTGATTATCACCGATTCCACGCCCCTTTGAATCTGAAAATTAAGCGTTTGGAGTTTGTGAGTGGTAAATTAAGAAGTGTCAATGAGAAATCCCTCTTACAATGTAGCGATGTTTTTACGCAAAACAAACGCGTTGTGCTAGAATGCGAAGATGATTTTGGGGAGACTTTATATTTTGTCGCTATAGGTGCGCTCAATGTAGGTAAAATACAGATACATTTTGCGCCGAGTGTGGCGGAGTTTGAGGAATCTCAAACCCTAGAATTTGCAGAGCCAATTTTTGTGAAAAAGGGCGATGAAATGGGAAGTTTCTTAATGGGTTCAACCATTGTGCTTTTAAGCAAAAATTGGGAATATCAGTTAAAATTAAAAGAAAAAGTGTATTTTGGGCAGTGTATTGCTAAACTTCAGGATAAGGAATCTTATGCAGACAAAAATTAAGGCATTATTGCAGGATTTAGACGCGCTTTTGGTTGCGCATTTTTATCAGCGCGATGAAGTCGTAGAAATTGCGGATTTGACAGGCGATAGTTTGGAGTTAGCGCGTAAGGCAAGTGCGAGTGAGAAGCCTAACATTATCTTTTGCGGTGTGGGCTTTATGGGGCAGAGTGTGAAGATTCTAGCCCCAAATAAGCGCGTGTTTATGCCAAGAATCGCGTGTTGTTCTATGGCAAGAATGATTGATTGTTCTTATTTTGATAAGTCTATTGCGGAGTTAAAAGAATATGGAATCCCAGAGGTTTTTCCTATTACTTATATCAATTCCAATGCCGAAGTTAAGGCGAAAGTTGCCGAGCTTGGAGGAGTGGTTTGCACAAGTTCTAATGCTGCAAAGATTTTAGATTTTGCTTTGAAGCAAAACAAAAAAATATTTTTCTTGCCTGATTATTGCTTGGGGCAGAATCTAGCTGCTAAAAATGGGCTTAAAAGCGCAGTTTTGGGTGTGGATAGTAAGCAACAAGTGCAGGAAGCCGATGTGATTTGTTACAATGGATTTTGTTCAGTTCATCAGCTTTTCACTCCACAAGACATTGATTTTTATCGTGCGAAATATCCAGAGATTCTCATTGCTGTGCATCCAGAATGTCGTCCTTGTGTGGTAGAAAAAGCGGATTTTGTAGGCTCTACAAGCCAGATTATCCAATTTGTGCAAGGCTTGGAGGAATCTCAAAAGGTTGCGGTGGGGACAGAATTTAATCTTGTCAATCGCCTAAGAAAGCCTGCAAATGGAGTGCAAAACACCTTTGTGCTAAGTTCTACAAAGCCGGAGTGTCCTACGATGAATGAAACAACATTGCAAGATGTGTTAAAATGCTTAGAATCCATTAAGGCAAATCAACCCATTAATGAGATTCTGCTAGAGGAAAGTGTTGCAAAAAAGGCAAAACAAGCATTGGATAAAATGCTAGAATTATCTTAAACAAGGAGTTGAAATGCACAAGATATTGTTAGATGATTTTTTAAAAGATGTATTAAGAGAAGATATTGGACACGGCGATTTATATATGCGTATGCCCAATGTTGCGGATATTGAAGCGTATATCGTTGCAAGAGAAGATGGAATCTTATCGGGCAAGGTGTATATAGAGCGTTTATGTGAATTGCTAGGCATTGAGTGCCATTTTACCTTTGATGATGGTGTTGGCTTTAAAAAAGGTGAAAAGATCGTGGAATTCAAAGGGAAGATGAGTGAGATTCTAAGTGCGGAGCGCACAATTTTAAATTTGCTAGAGCATTCTAGTGGAATCGCAACGCTAACGCGAAAATTTGTGCAAAAAATTGAAGACACAAATTGTGTGTTGCTAGATACGAGAAAAACGCGTCCATTGCTTAGAGATTTTGAAAAATATTCTACGCTCAATGGGGGAGCGGTGAATCATCGCTTGGGGCTTGATGATTGTTTAATGATAAAAGATACGCATTTAACGCGTATTTTATCGCTTAAAAAATTCATTAAAGATATTCGTCGCAAGATTCCATTTACTGCGAAAATTGAAGTAGAATGTGAGAATCTTTTGCAAGCTAAAGAAACGCTAGAATCCCAAATAGATATTTTAATGTGCGATAATATGGATATTGAAACAATTAAAAATGTCGTGCGTATGCGGGATTCCATTGCTCCAAATGTTTTGCTTGAAGCAAGTGGAAACATCACTCTTGAAAACATTAGAGAGTATGCCACAAGCGGTGTAGATGCGATTTCTGTGGGGGCAATTACGCATCAAGCAGGTTGGATAGATTTGAGTATGAAAATTGACTAAAGAATAATGCGGGATAGAGAAAGTGTATTGATTCGCACTTTAAAGCAAAGTGGCGCAACTTTCGGAATCGGCGATGATGGCGTGGAGATTGGTGCGTATATTATCGCAAATGATGCATTTTTTGAAGATGTGCATTTTAGGTTTGCGTGGGCGGATTTAGAATCGCTCGTTGAAAAGTGTTTTTTAGTCAATCTCTCGGATATTTATGCGATGAATGCGATTCCACAATTCGCGCTTTTAACGCTTTGTTTGCCGCGCACTTTTAAAGAAGTGGCAAAGTTAGCGCGCATTATAGGGAATTGTGCGAAAAAATACAAGATTCAAATCATTGGTGGCGATACGCTCGTGGGGGAGAAATTACACTTTTCTCTAACGCTTTTGGGGCAAAGAGGGCGCAAGAACCTTTCAAGAAAGGGCATAAAAAGAGGGGATATGCTAGGCTATATCACGCCAAGCAGTGTTTTAACACTTTGTCAAACGCAATCTTTGGGCAAAAATACGCGCCATTTAAGGGAAGCGTTGCGATTCCATAAACATACAAAAATCCCTAAAAATACGCGTTTTGCAAAGCCCATTTTATACCCTAAAATGCTTTTTGCGCTCAATCCTATCGCTAAAGCAGGAATGGATATTTCCGATGGAATCTTTATGGAATTATCGCGGCTAAGCGCAAACAATCGCGTAGGATTCCGCCTTTTAAGAAGTAGGGGAGAGTGGTTGTATTCTCCGGAGGAATACCAAATGCTCTATGCCATAGAGAAGCGGAATCTTAAAAGAATGCAACGCGTAGCGGCAAAATTTCGCCATCAATTTGTGCCTTTTGCGGTAGCAATTCGGGGCAAATATTCTTTGAATAAGAAAAATTGGCATTATTGAGTGATAACAAACCAATCCTTGCCCTTTTGTCTTGCGTCTTATCCTCTGTCATTGCGAACGCTAGTGTTGCAATCCATAATCCCGCATACTTAAAATTCTCCCACTTTGTCATTGCGAGAGAATGAAACGAACGAAGCAATCCATAATCTTGCATAAAGTAACCTTTGTAATGGAATCGTGAAAATAATCCAAAGTTATGGATTTGCAAGTGTGGGCAAATTGCTACGCAATGTGCGCCACGATTCCTTGCGGAATCTCGCAATGACAAAGCGGTTATTTTCAGTTTCATTCTATATATAGATTGCCACGAAAATTTTGCAAATTTTCTCGCAATGACAGAAAAGTTCATCACCTTGTCATTAGCATTGTTCCCCGTTTAAGGTGTATTGGTATTACAATAAGGCTTCGATTTTTTGCTCTAAATCTTTAATTTTACTCTTGTATTTTTCGCTCTCTACACGATATTGCGAATTACGTTGTTTTAGTGCTTTAACCTCATTGCGCAATGCAGTAATTTCATCGGTTAAAATATCAATATTTCCTAAGGCTCTTTGGAGCTGGAGTTGATGTTTGCGGATTAGAATCTCTGCTTCTTGCAAGGTTAGTTTCATTACCGCGCTATTTTTTTCCTCTTTTTGTGCAATGCTTTTATAAAAGAAAGTTTTGACAATCATAAATAAAACAAAGAGAATAAACGCTGTTAAAAACAACCATTGCGTAAATTGCGCCATAATGATTCCTTATTGTAATTTTCCGATTCTACAAGTGTGGCGACCACCCTCAAAAGTTCCCTCACAAAAGGCTTTTAAAATGGATTCCACCATACCGATTCCAACTACGCGCGCACCCAAGCATAGCACATTTGCATCATTGTGTGCCCGACTCATCATTGCGCTATAAGGTTCATTGCATAGTGCAGCGCGTATGCCTTTATGGCGATTTGCAGCAATACTCATTCCAATTCCGCTTCCACAAATCAAAACCCCAAAACTTTCTGTATTTTCTAGCACTTTTTGACATAGAATATTTGCAAAATCTGGATAATCTACGCGCTCGGCATCCATAGGTCCTAGATCAATTACCTTATGTCCCATTTGCTCTAAGATTCCAAAAACAGAACCTTTGAGTGTAAATCCTGCATGGTCGCTTGCGATAAAAAACTGCATAAATCCTCCTACAAAAGTAAATTAATGATAAATTGCACAGGCACGAAAATGATTTGTGCTAACGGTGTGCTTAAAATAATAATTAAAACAAGCATTCCAGCCATTGGTGGAATCCTCTCAAATATTCTCGCAATGGTTGCGTTTTTGAATATTAAGCCAAGGTAGGCTAGGGCATTTGCTCCATCTAAAGGTGGAATTGGAATGAGATTAAACACCGCTAAAATAACATTGTAAATCAGCAATTGCAGGCAAAAATAAAGCAGTAGAATTGCGCTATTATTCAAGCCGTTAAAGATGCCATCGTTTAATAAAAAAATAAATATGCTTGCAATGCAGGCAAGAGCAAAGTTATAGGTTACTCCCGCCATAGATACACTAAAAGCACCCCAATAGCCACCTTGATAAACTACACGATCAATGCGCACAGGTACAGGTTTCGCCCACCCAAACAAAAAGGGTGCATTAAAGATGAATAGTGCAGCGGGAAGAATAATGGAGCCGACTAAATCAATATGCACGAGTGGATTTAAGCTAAGTCGTCCTGCATCTTTAGCTGTTGTATCACCAAATTTCAGTGCAACATAGCCGTGCATAATCTCGTGCCCAATGATTGCAAATAGTAAAGCTGCAACCATAATAGGAATTTTATATATCAAAGGAATGTCAAACATCTAAGACCCCATACCTTGCAAATTTGCTTGTTCCAATTTCTCCACACTTTTACCAATACGATTCCAGCGGATATTAAAATCATCGTCCCAACTAAAGTAAATAAACCAAGGCTTACCAATCACATAACGATAAGGTACTACACCCCAAAAGCGCGAATCGCTAGAATTATTGCGATTATCCCCCATCATAAAAAAGCTATCTTGCTCTATGGTTGCATAAAAAGCTAATTCCCCATTGCTTAGGCGCACACTCTCCATTCCAATTTTCTCGCCATTATGCGCAAGAATACTTAATTGCGTAAAAGCATCTAGTGAAGTTTTTGCATAATGCACGCCCGGATGTTTTGTAGCGTAAGGCTCATAATAAAATGTTTTGCCATCAAACTCTAGGGATTTAGCATTTATATCTTTATAAATAGAATCACTACCAAAATGTATCCATAAGCCTTGTCGTGTATAAAGCACAGAGTCGCCACCAATGGCAACATTGCGTTTGACGAAGTGGATTTTAGGCGAATTGGGATTGCGGAAAATTACAATATCTCCGCGTTTAGGACGCTCCCCTTCTATTAAATGCCCATTTTTATTAAAATCGGGCAATACTTGTAATTCAATCCACGGAATCGTAGGTGTTGGGATTCCATAGGAAAACTTTTTTACAAATAGATTGTCGCCTATAAGTAAAGTATTGAGCATACTTCCGCTAGGAATAACAAAGGACTGTGCAATAAAGAAAATAATCATTAAAACGATAATAATCGTGCCAACCCAGCTATTCACAAACTGATAGAGTTTTTGAATAATTTTTTGCATTCTTAGCATTCCTTAGTATTTTTGCCACGCATTTTTGCGGCTTTTAATGTATTTTGTAACAAAGAAGCAATCGTCATAGGTCCAACTCCTCCGGGCACAGGGGTGATAAACTCACACAAAGGAGCGACATTTTCAAAATCCACATCGCCCACAATTCTACCATCTTGCAATCTTGAGATTCCAATATCCACAACAATCGCACCCTCTTTTACCATATCTTTTGTAATAAGGTTGGGTTTGCCAACTGCCACACACAAAATATCGGCTTCTTTGGTGTGTTTGGCTAAATCTTGCGTATAAATATGACAAAGCGTAATCGTGGCATTTTCATTCAAAAACAATGCGCCAAGTGGCTTACCAACGATATTACTAGCACCCACAATCACAACATTTTTGCCTTGCAATGGAATCTTATAATGCTTTAATAGTGTCAAAACTCCCATAGGAGTTGCCGGGACAAAGCTTTCAAGATTTGCAAAAACACGTCCCATATTAAAAGGGTGGAATCCATCAACATCTTTATGGGGTGCAATCGCTTCTAAAACGGCGGTTGTATCAATGTGCTTAGGAAGCGGTAACTGCACTAGGATTCCGTCAATATTGGGATTTTGGTTTAGCATAGCAATGGTTTGGAGGAGGGATTCTTGCTGAATATTCTCGGGCATTTCGTGCGTGATAGAGTAGATTCCTGTGCGCTTACAAGCTTTTGCTTTCATATTCACATAGCTTTGAGAGGCAGGATTGCTTCCAACTAACATTACTGCTAAGCCCGGAGTGATACCCTTCTGGCTTAGAGATTCCACTTCTTTTTGAATCTCTATTTCAATATTCTGCGCAAGAGTCTTTCCGTCTAAAATTTGCATTGCAAACCCCCTAAAAATAAAGTGCGTTATTATAGTGAAGTTTAGGTTTTTTTATCCTTATAAACTAGGGATAATAGTGTAAAAGTCATTAAAATTTGCTATGATTGCGTAAAACTTTCACAAGGAATAGCGTGCGAGGAATAGTGTTTTTGTTATGTGTATCTGTTTTGTGTGCAAATGATAGCTTTATTACATCTTTGGAATATGGCAAAATGCTCTATGAGAATCCCCGTGGTGTAGGGTGTATGGAGTGCCACGGACGCTATGGAGAGGGTGAAAGAATAGCGAAATATACGCATAAAAAACAAGCAAAAATCATAGAAGCTCCACGTATCAATAATGTAGAGTTTAAAAGTTTTAAAATCGCTTTGCAGGAAGGCAAACGTGTAATGCCTAAATATTATTTAACAGCCGATGAAATTGCAGCCATTTATGAATATTTACAAGCTGTTAAGAAAGAACAAGAATAGTCTTTAACTCCACGTAATAGCTAAATATGTATAACGACAAAGATAAAAAAATATTGACTTTTTCGGAGTTAAATGAGTAAAATGCGTTTGTTAAATATTATTCAAAATCTATAAAGCTTATATGGAATCTTATAAAGATATTAGGAATACTAAAATGAAATCTGCTTTTTCTCCACACTCACTTCCGTTTGGAAATGCCCTACTTAATCAAGAAAGTCAAGCCTATAATGCAAGATTAGCAAAACTCAATCAAATCCAAGAAATTATAGATGATTTCACACTTGAATCCAAAAAAAAAGTAACTATTAGCTCCAAACTTGCAATGATTTATATCAAAGAGGCGCAAGATACGATTCCGCAAATTGTGCAAGATTTCGCAGAGATGGCACAGGATTTCTTTGAAGTTTCTTTGTTGGATTTAAATGTATTGGAAAATTTTAGTGGGCAGTTTGGAAGCTTCTATGCACACTTAAATAATGGGAATGTGGTGGAGTGTTCTCAAGCGGTATTGTTTGTAGATGAGGCAGAATTAGCGCGATTTCGCGGTGTGTATAATGTTGCAGATTTTGCAAATGCACAAATTTTGTTAGAAGTTTTGCGTCAAAATATCGGGGAATACGGCTACAAGGAAATCATTAGCTACAAAGAGGAATCTTGCCAATACCACCATAGACGCGAAAAATATTGCGCAAAATGCGTGGAGGTTTGCCCAACCTTTGGCGTGGGTGGCAACGATAGCTTGATGGAGCTTGTGTTTTCTCCCATTGATTGCATTGCTTGCGGTGCTTGCGTGGGAGTGTGTCCGACAAATTGCTTAGAATATGAGGAGTTGCCCAAAGAGGGTTTGGAAGAAATTTTGGAGCTTTACAAGGGAGAAAAAATCTTTTTATGCTCCCTGCGGGATTATCACAAGCTTTGTGCGCAAAATGCAATCTTGCCTGATTCCATTCTGCCTTTGGTTTTGCCCAATTTAGCAATGCTGAATGAGAATGATTTATTAACAATGGTTCAGTTAAGCGGTTATGCGGTATTTGTGTTTGGAGAGGCTTTAAGTGCGCCAATGCAGTTTTTAAACAATATCACACAGCAAATTTACAAAAAAGACTCTATGTTTTTAGTGCAAAATATGGAATCCTTGAAGCAAAATGCGGAATCCCTACCACAAATAGAATCGTATTTGTATAAGAATCGCCACAACAAACCCTTTAGAGAATCCTTTGCGCAGAGATTGCAATATATGGTAAAAGAGGGGGATTATGGCGTTGCTAAAAGCATTTTAGAGGGTGAAGCTCCTGTTTTGTATGGGGATTTGAAAGTGGATTCTACAAAATGCACACTCTGCCTCTCCTGTGTGGGGGCTTGTAATGTGAATGCACTTTTTGCGAGGGAAGAGGATTTTTCCTTGCGTTTGAATGCTTCGCTTTGCACGACTTGCGGGTATTGCATCACTTCTTGTCCAGAAAATGTGATGGAGTTAAGCAGAGAAGGAATCGCGCTGAATGCGGGATATTTTAAGAGCAGAGAAATCGCAAAAGATGAGCCATTTTTATGTGTGGAGTGCGGAAAGCCCTTTTCTACAAAAAAATCTATTGATAAAGTGGTGGGAATGTTGGGAGTTGCTTTTGCAAACGATCCTAAGAAGCTTAAAACTTTGCAATGTTGTCCAGATTGTAAGGTTAGGGTGATGTTTGGATAAGGAGAGGCAAATGTTTGATAATCTAAGCGCACAAGAAGCGCAAGAACTTAAAAACGCGCGTATTTTGTATTATGATTTTTTTAATGGAATACTTGTGTTTGAAATGCTAGACGAACGTGCAGAACTTGCTAAAGAGCAGTTAGGGATTTTGCTTAATGCCCCTTTAAATGAAGAAGCAGAAGGCAGTATGGCACTGCTTAAGCAAGAATTGCAAACCAATGGAATCCAGAATATCAAAGAGGAATTTTCGCGTCTTTTTGCCTTGCCTTTTGGGGAGAAACAAGTCGGAATGCATCTCTCGCATTATTATGAAAACTGCATTGGCGCGGAATCCCTCCTTAAAATTCGCGCATTAGTCAAACAAAGTGATGTGCGCATAGATACAAAGAGTTTTAGAGAAACAGAGGAGCATTTGGGATTCCTTTGTGGATTTATGCGCCATTTGCTAGAAGTGGAGAATGCGGCATTAGCAAAAGAGGTTTTTGCTTTTTGTAAGGACGCTTTTTTGGGCTTGGTGCAAGAGATTAAAGAACGCAAGGACGCAAAATATTATCTAGCTGTTGCTTTGATTTTGGAATCTTTTATCAAGTTTGAGGAGGAATTTTATGCTTAAAAGCTAGAGGCTTTGGTGTGATTCCACGAAGATTCTTTATATAAGAGATTCTTCGTGGGGTTATCCCAAATTTCAAACAAGGAGCCAAAATGGAAAAAAGTAGGCGTGAGTTTTTAAAAACTACCGCAAAAACTTCCGTAGCAGTCGCAGGTGCTAGTGTGGTATTAGCGGGCTGTGGTAAAAAAGGCACAAGCGAGAATCTTGTTCGTGGAAAATCTCCAAAGCAAGAAATTCTCTACCAAAAAACACCGCAATGGGATTTGTATTATTCTGTTGCAAAATAAAAAGTGAGGTGAAAAATGAGCGAAGCAATTAAAAGACGCCAAACTAGACGCGCGTTTTTGAAAATGACCGCTCTTGGAAGTTTAGCAGGCGCAAGTGTTGCACTAGGAGCTGATAGCCAAAAAACAATGCGCCCAGCAACTGCTCAAGAGCTAAAAGAGAGATACCCACAATCTAAAAAGGTTAAAACAATCTGTACGCATTGTTCTGTGGGTTGTGGAATCGTGGCAGAAGTTGTTGATGGTGTATGGGTGCGCCAAGAAGTTGCACAAGACCACCCTATTTCTCAAGGTGGGCATTGCTGTAAGGGTGCAGACTTGATTGATAGAGCAAGAAGCGAAACAAGATTACGCTATCCATTGGAGAAAAAAGATGGCAAATGGGCGCGTTTAAAGTATGATGAGGCAATGGATAAGATTGCAGCACAACTTAAGCAAATCCGAGAGGAAAGCGGACCTGATGCCGTAATGTTTTTAGGAAGTGCAAAATGCTCCAATGAGCAAAGCTATTATATTAGAAAGTTTGCAGCATTCTTTGGAACCAACAACATAGATCACTGCGCTAGAGTTTGACACAGCCCAACAGTTGCCGGTGTGGCAAATACATTTGGGTATGGTGGTATGACAAATCACCTTGGCGATATGCAATTTTCTAAATATATTTTAGTGATTGGTGCAAACCCAGCCGTGAATCACCCTGTTTCTATGGTGCATATTTTGCGCGCAAAAGAAAAGGGAGCAAAACTTGTATGTATTGACCCGCGATTTACAAAAACAGCGGCAAAATGCGATGAATTTCATAGAATCCGAAGCGGGACAGATATTGCCTTTGCGTATGGATTGCTCAACCATATCATTGCAAAAAAGCTTTACGATGAGCAATACCTAAAAGATAGAGTAGATGGCTATGAAATGATTATGGAGGAAGCTAAGAAATTTACTCCTGAAGTGGCAGCCGATGTATGTGGAATCCCAGCAGACGCAATCCGCCATATTGCAGAAGAAATGGCAGCAGCAAAACCTGCAAGCTTGATTTGGAATCAAGGGCTTACACAGCACACAGTGGGGACAAGCAACACAAGAATGATGCCTATTTTGCAAATGTTCTTAGGAAACATTGGTAAAAATGGTGGAGGTGTAAATATCTTACGCGGACACGATAATGTGCAAGGTGCGTCTGATATGAATAACCTAGCGGATTCTTTGCCCGGATATTATGGATTGGGAGATCCTGCGTGGAAACATTTCTGCCGCCATTGGAATGTGGATTATGATTGGATGGTTTCTCGCTTCAAAAATAAAGAAATGATGGGTAAAACAGGCTTTGCGCATTCCACTTGGAAATTTGGTGTTTTAGATGAGGAAAATGCAGCAAACAATGCGGGGACTAAATTACGCGCTTTAGTTGTGATTGGTTCAGGTATGACAACGGTCTCTTTGCTTGATTTGCAAAGAAAAGCAATGGATAAGCTAGATTTAGTTGTGTTTGTAGATCCTTATGTAAATGATTTGGCGATTTATAGCGATAGAAAAGATAATCTCTTTATGCTTCCAGCGGCTTCACAAATGGAAACAAGCGGTTCAGTTGCTGCAACCAATCGTAGTTACCAATGGCGTTCTAAAGTTATGGAACCACTCTTTGAATGCCGTCCAGATGAGGAGTTTTTGTTTGGCTTAGCGGAAAGATTAGGATTCTTAGAGGAATACCAAAGAAGACTTTATGATATTGCAAAAAGCAAAGGTAGAGAGAAGTTTATTTGGCCAGAGGACGCGACAACAGAGCTTACACAAAGTATCCGAAGCATTGGTTTGCAAGGTATGAGTCCAGAGCGATTAAAAGCACACCAAGAAAATTGGCATAAGTTTGATAAGGTTACTTTAAGAGGAACAGGCGAGTTTAAAAACGATTATTATGGATTGCCTTGGCCTTGTTGGAGTGATAAACACCCCGGAACTCCTGTAATGTATGACGATAGCATTCCTGTAATGGAAGGTGGAATGGGATTCCGTGTGAATTGGGGTGTTACAAATCCTAGCGGACAAAGTATGCTAACTCCACGCACATTGCCAAATGCAAAATATATCGGCGGACACGCACCTGTAACTGCTGCAAATGCAGAATCTTTAGGCATTAAACTCACCGAAGAGGAAAAGAAAGCGGTAGAGGGTAGCACTTTTGCGCTTGGAATTGGTAATAATATCTTGGTTGAAAAAGCCTTAGAGCAAGGAATTTGCCCTTATGGTAATGGAAAAGCAAGAGCAAATGTTTGGAATTGGTATGACAAGATTCCATTGCATCGTGAGCCTTTGCATTCTGTGAGAGGAGATTTGGTGGATAAATATCCAAACTTCCCAGATAAGCCAAACCACTTCCGCGCGAATATCAAATATCGCAGCCGACAAAAAGAGTTGGGTGAAAATAAAAATTGGGTTGATGAGTTTCCTGTCAATATGCTAAGCGGAAGACTTGTTGCGCATATGGGAACAGGTGCAGAGACAAGAAGTGCAAAATACTTAGCAGAAGTTGAGGGCGAAATGTTTGTAGAGATTCACCCCGATAAAGCTGCGGAGATGAATATTAAAAATGGCGATATGCTTTGGGTTTATGGAACAATGGATACGAGAATCTTAGTTCCAGCAAAACTTTCTACAAGAGTGGATTATAACAGCATTTGGTTGCCACAAAACTTCTCGGGAATGGATCAAGGCGTTTCAAGGCTTGATAAGTATCCAGAAGGCACAAAACCTTATGCGATTGGCGAATCTGCTTGTATGATTGCAAGTTATGGGTTTGATTATAACTCTGCTTGTCCAGAAACCAAATGTGGTCTATGCCGCATTGAAAAAGCATAAGGAGTGAGAGATGAGTAACACAATTCCAACAAATCTTGAAAACTTTTCAAGAATCAAGTTTTATTGCGATACAAATCGTTGTATTGAATGCCACGGCTGCGATGTTGCTTGTAAAGAAGCGCATCACTTGCCTGTTGGCGTGAATCGCAGACGCGTTGTCATCTTAAATGAGGGGCAAGTCGGCAAAGAAAGTGCAGTTTCTGTGGCTTGTATGCATTGTGCGGACGCTCCTTGTGCGCAAGTATGTCCTGTGGATTGCTTTTATATCCGCGCCGATGGAATCGTTTTGCACGATAAGAAAACTTGCATAGGCTGTGGTTATTGTCTCTATGCTTGTCCTTTTGGTGCGCCACAATTCCCTAAAAATGGCGTTTTTGGCTCTCGTGGTGCAATGGATAAATGTACATTCTGTGCAGGTGGTCCTGAAGAGACAAATAGCAAAGAAGAGTATCAACTCTATGGACAAAACAGAATCGCAGAGGGTAAAGTGCCAATGTGTGCAAGTATGTGTTCTACAAAAGCTTTGCTTGCAGGAAGTAGCGAAGAGGTTTCTAATATCATTACACATCGTGCAACTATGCGCGGAGAGAATATTCCTAATGCTGTGCCTAATGTGTGGAAAACCGCATACAATGATTAAGGAGGATTCTATGAGAAATTTATTGAAATTCTTTAGAATCTTAATGTTAGCTATTTTTGTGGCGGGAGCGAGTTTTGCTTTTGCCGCGAATCCTAGCGTTCCACAAGAGGGCGGGAAGCAATATGCAGAGGTAATGAGTGGCAATAATGCACTCATTGCACCCGAGCAGAGAGCAAATCCGAATCTTTATGGTGGTCCTGAAGTGGAGGCGATTAAAGGTTGGGGGCTTGGGTCTCCCAATGCAAAGGGCTATGGTGAGCTATTTACGCTCTTGCAAGGGCATTATTTCTCCACAATTTTTGGGGTTTTGATTGTTCTTGTGGTTTTAGCGTTTTTAGGGCATTTTATGGTTGTAGGGCAAAAGAAATTCAATCACGGCAACAAGATTCGTGTGTTTTCTAGCTATAATATTTTCGTGCATTGGTGCGCTGCGATTCCTTTTGTGATGATTTGCCTCACAGGCTTAATTATGGTCTTTGGCGATAAATTAGGCGGGGGCGGTTTTGTGCGCTTTGCAAGAGATATTCACGGAATCGCAACGATTGCATTTGCGATTTTTGGCACTTTAATGTTCTTGATGTGGTTTAAAAATGCCTTGCCTAAAGCCTATGATATTCAATGGCTAATGATAATGGGCGGGTATTTAAGCAAAGAGAAAAAGCCAATCCCTGCTGGAAAATTTAATGCAGGACAAAAAATGTGGTTTTGGGTTTGCACAGTGGGTGGCTTTGTAATGGTAATTTCTGGTGCGTATATGTTCTTCCAATTTGCCGATATTGACACTTTGCGTCTAATGGCATTGGTGCATAATTTTGTAGGATTCTTGATTGTTGCACTCCTTATTACGCATATTTATATGGCTGTCTTTGCGATAGAGGGGGCTTTGCACTCTATTATTGATGGACATATGGGTGAAGAGGAAATTGCAATTTTACATAGTTATTACTACAAAGAATTAAATGCTGCATAATGGAATCCTATTATAAAGCATTAAAAATTGAGAAAATCTCTCCTAACGGGTTTAGGGGGGATTCTCTTGCAGGTTGCATTGAGGATAATGTAGTATCAGAGGAGCGCATTGCGTTTTATCTCAATGGTAAAAAACTACTTTCAGTTATGAGTATCCCAAAGGAGCAGGATTGCCATATCGTTGGGTTTTTGATAAGTGAAGGTGTGATAAGTAATGTCTCGCAGATTCGGCATTTGGAGATTGCAAAAGATGGAAAATCTGTTGCCATAGAAGCGGAGATTATAGAGGAAAATCTTAAGAATCTTTTTCGTGAAAAAACGCTCACTTCTGGTTGCTGTGTAGGAGTTGCGGGAAATTTAGAGGGGCATATTGTAGAGCGGTTTGTGGAATCTAGCAGGAAAGTTTTATGTAGTGAGATTTTTACGCATTTAAGATTCTTTGAAAAGCCAAGCGAATTGTTTGACAAAACGGGTTGTGTGCATAAAGCAATGTTAGTTTTAGAGGATTCACAACTTATTTGCGAGGATATTGGGCGACACAATGCAATTGATAAAGTAATGGGAAAAGCGCATTTGCAAGGGCTAGATACCAAGAATGCGCTATTGTATGTGAGCGGACGCTTATCGCTTGAAATGGTGATTAAAGCAGTAATGCACAATATCCCCATTGTGGTTTCTAAAGCCGCTGCAACTTTTATGGGCGTGAGAGCTGCGCAAGAAACAGGTGTAACACTGATAGGTTTTGCGCGAGGGGATAGAGCAAATGTCTATACGCATAGCGGTAGAATTTGTGCGGATTCTTAAGTTTTTAGATTGCTACTAGGCTATGGTTTTTCTTATTGGGGGCGAAACACACACTGGAAAGACATTTTTAGCGCAAAAACTACTAGAAATGCACCATTTT
>JALEPE010000037.1 GCA_022766795.1 Helicobacter sp. | reverse complement strand
CCAAAAGCCCTAATTTGTGATAAATCGCAATTATTTCATTGAGTGCAGAAACAAGAAAATGCCCACTACCTACGCTTGGGTCGCAGATTCTAATGCTTTCTAAAAGCCGCTTTGCTTGGGATTCCACACGCCCAAAGTCCCTATCAATCTGTTTGCGCAAATCCTCTAGGCTCTGTGCGCTCCACGCAAAGGCTGCATTAAACTTGTCAATCACAATTTTGCTTAGAGATTCTCTGCACATATAGCTTGTAATGAAACTTGGCGTGTAGAAACTCCCCTCCTTGTAGCCATTAAGCTTCTCAAAGACTGCTCCTAGCACACTAGAGCGGATTAAGTCTTTATGCGCGGAATCCTCGTTAGATTCTTTGCCAAAGTCAAAGGCGTTTAAGAAGTCAAAAAGATAGCTTAAGAATCTTTGCTTTTCTCCTGCTTTATGTGTGGTTTGCGTGGATTCAAAGATTTGAATTGTTAAATCATCATCTAGTGCGCCAATATCCAAAATCTCTAGCGCATTATCCCTAATAAAAAGTGAGGAGTTGAGGTAAGGCAGGAAGCTAAAGCCCTTATCGCCCCCCCTGTTTTCTAGCCTCATAATCTTTAGCTAAAACCTCAAAGAAAAGGTGGCTTAAGTGCTTGAAGCTTGTAATTTTTGTGCTACTTAGGAATCGCAAATCCTTGTTGAAGTCGTTAAAGTGTAGCAAGTTTGCTTCAATGAGCTTTAAAAACAACACGCGATTTAGCCAAATTAAGATATGGCTCATCACCGCTTCAAAATCACTAGGCTTGTTGTGGAATTCCAATTTAGAGGCAATGTACTTAGCGAAACTTACGCTTTGGGTGCTATCAAGTTCAATCGTGATTTTACCGCCTTTGTCAAATTCCTTCAATCCCAAAATATGCAAGAGTTCTTTATAGAATCGCGGATTAAGCGCGTTGGGGTCTCTTTTGTATTCGCGGTGCAAGAAATCTCTATTTAGAATCTTTTGCGCGATACTTAGGTGTTTGTCGTTGCGCAAGTCAAAATGCAAGCCTTTAAGCGCAATATTAAATAAATCGCCCTCTCTGTTTTCCACGAGGTATTTCTCCAAAATGGGCTTTAACTCCCTATAAAAATCCTCTTGGGTTTTAATGTTTGAATTTTGTGGCGATTCTAAATCTTTATAGAGTTTTTTAATTTTGCTGTTATCATAAAAATACCGCTTAAACTCTCCTGCTTCAAAGAGATAGAATTGATAAAAGTCCGTAATAATGATAAATTGAATGTTTGTATTGCGATTTAAGCCATTCTCGCGCTCCCGCAAATAATACAAAATGCACTCGTGCAGGGCTTTGCAATTTGGTTTGTTTGCCTTAAACATTTCTGCGGTATTATCGGGCTTTTTGGCTTCAATTAGAATCTCCACATTAGAATCTTTCAGCAAGACTAAGTCAATCTCGCTATTGCCTTTGTGCTTATGGGCAAATTTTACTTGGAATCCTAGAGATTCAAAAAGTGGTGCAAGGGCGTTTGCGACAATGGCGGGTTAGTTTTGGTGTTTGTTTTGCTCGTAGTTTTGTTTGTAGGATTCTAGTTTGTCTTTAAACTCCTGCTTGTTTTCTGCTTGAAAGTCCGCATATTCTTTATAAAATGCGTTTAAGAAGTCCTTGAGTGATAGGGATTCAAATTCTAATGCCATTGCGTGTCCTCCCTCCTTTGCGGTTTAAAAGGTTATTTTATCGTAAAACCTTGAGAGATTCCACAGCCCTTTGGGGCAAGATTTTACATTTAGCTTGGATTGCAGTATTTATATTTATTTTTATATAATGCGTTTGAATCTTAAAGGAAGGAATGCGATGATTTATTTTAGTGATAATGAGCTAGTGGAGCTTGTGAGCGCAGATGTGCCTTATTTGGATAATACAACTTTTGGTTTGCAAATTCGTGGCAATGGGAAGGTGCGATTCTATCCCAAAAAAGACAGAATCGTGGTGAGCGGTATGGAGGAGTGTGTGCGGATTGCTAGGATTTTTGGGTTAGAAGTGGAATCTTGCATTAATGATGGCGTGTGCGTGGAGGCAAGAGAAAAGATTTTAGAAATCGTGGGCAAAAGAGCGGAGCTTTTTAAGATAACAAAAACCCTGCAAAGCCTCTTAGAATATGCAAGTGCAACGGCGACTTATACGCGCGAAATGCTTGATCTTGCAAGGAGTGTGCAGCCTAACATTGCCTTGCTTGGAACGCGCAAAAATATGCCTTTTGCTAAAAAACTTTTGTTAAAAGCTTTGATTTATGGCGGTGGGATTCCTCATCGTTTAGGGCTTAGCGATAGTATTTTGATTTTTAAAGAGCATATAAAAGCGTGTGAAAACTTTGTGGAATCCTTTAAGAATCTCAAAAACACCTTTAAAGAACATAGAATCATTATGGAGGTGGAATCGCAAGAGGAGGCATTGCTAGGCGCAAAGCTTGGCGTTGATGTGCTACAATGCGAGAGATTTGCGCCAAATGAATTGCAAATGCTTGTGCAAGGTTTAAGGGTGGATTTTCCGTATTTGCGCTTTAGTGCCACAGGCGGAATCACAAAAGAAAATGTCAGAGAATTTGCTCAAAGTGGCGTAGATATGGTTGTTAGCACGAGTATGTATCGCGCGAAAATTTGCGATATTAAGGTGGAGTTTGCGTAGGAATCTTTAGCGCGGTTTAAAGTTGTGTTTGCAAATATTGTTGCGTTGTCCTTGCGAGATTCCACTT
>JALEPE010000036.1 GCA_022766795.1 Helicobacter sp. | reverse complement strand
AATGAAAATTCTCATCACAACAAATGATATTACAATCGGCGGTGGCGTGGAACGCGTAGTTTGCAACCTTGCAAATACCTTTGATGAAAGTGGCTTTGATGTAGAGATTCTAAGTTTTTATCACAAAAACGACAAATGCCCCTACACACTGAATCCAAACATTGTCTTAAGTTTTTTCCCAAACACGCTTAATGTGCATACCAAGCACCCTTTGAAACGATTATTCAACAAAACAATCTATCGCTTCTTTGTTGCTTACAAAATGAAGCAAATGTTTAAAGACAAAGACATTATCCTCTATAATTGCTACTTTTTTCCCTATTTTAAGAACAAAAATACAAGGTATTTTAAGATTCATCATCAAGTCTTTAAAAGAAGTTGGACATACAAAAACAAGCTTTTTGATTCTAACATTATTTTAACAAGCAAACAACTCGCCCTTTGGCAAAGCAAAATAAAAAATATCCAAATCATACCAAATTTTCTAACGCAAATCCCCAATAAAAATGCCGATTTATCCCAAAAAATCGTTTTATCCATAGGCAGAATGAGCAAAGGTGATGAAAAACGTTTCACAAGTTTAATTGAAATTTGGCGACTCATTCAACGAGATAAAAGCCTTCAAGAATGGAAACTTCATATTGTAGGCGAGGGAGAAGGTAAGCAAGAGCTAGAGCAACGCATCTGTAAGCAAAACCTTCAAGATTCCATAATCCTAAAACCTTTCACAAAAGAAATAGAAAAGGAATATTTAAACGCGAGCATTTACGCAATGACAAGCAAATACGAGGGATTTGGTATGGTGCTTTTGGAGGCGAGTTCCTATGGAATCCCTTGCATTTCTTTTGATATTCTCACAGGTCCAAGCGACATTATAGAGGATGGTAAAAGTGGCTTTTTGGTTGCAGATAATGATTTATCAGCCTATGCTACTAAGTTAAAGCTTTTAATGCACGATGAAACCTTGCGTCAAACCTTAGGCAAGAGGGCAAAAGAAATCGCAAAAGAAAAATTTTCTAAAGAAAAAATAATGCAACAATGGGACGCGCTGTTTTACAATGGAATCGTAAATTGCGATTCTACAAAAACGTGCTAAAAGCCTCATCACTGCGTCATTGCGATTCTACAAAAAGCGTGCTAGGGGTTGGGGGTTTAAGGCGTTGGGGGACGCTTCGCAAGTAGAACCCCTACCCCCTTAGGAAAAGTTAGGAAAAGAAAGTTTAGAATCTTAAGATTTGAGATTCTATGTTTGCAAGATTATAAATTGCTTCACTAGCCTTCGTAATGACAAAAGCCTCATCACTGCGTCATTGCGAGAAAATTTGAAAAATTTTCGTGGCAATCTATAATACACTTCTTTAAAGTTTCCATTGCCATATTTGCTTTATGCTTGATTGTGGATTGCTACGATTCCGCTAACGCAGAATCTCGCAATAACAAAGTGGGGTGCAATATGGAATCTCTTAAGTATGTTTGATTATGGATTGCTTCACTAGCGTTCGCAATGACGGAGAAATATGCTTTAAAGGCAAAATTGCATTATAAGATTGCTTCGGCTAACGCCTCGCAATGGCAGATATGCAATACCGCATAACTTACTTCACTCTTGAAAGATGATGATATTTCAAAAAGGCTTTTTGCACCTTGTGGATTTTCAAAAGCACACTGAATGCTCCCCGCTTTCTCCTCCTTGCATAAAATATCATCTCACCTACAATCAGACAAAGCCCAAAAGCCTCATCAGGGATTCCATTTACTCTTTGCAATACTTTCAAATCCTCTTGCGGATTAGCTATCAATGAGCGGATTTTAAAAATACCAAACAGGCTTTTATAATATTCCAAAGCCTCCGCTCCAAGCCCTGCTTGCATCAAATAATCCTGCGCATTCTCTTTGCTTGCTAACAATTCTTGCCCAAACGCAGGGGTTTTAGCCGCATAATCCCACCAAAGCGCGCTAATATTCCTACCCTCACTATCCAAATACGATTTTAAATATTTCCAAGGCTTTTCGCCGAAGTGTAGAATCTTAGGATTTTTGAAGCTTTTTGTAAATTCTGCCCTTGTGTAGTTTAAGCGGTTGGGATTCTCATCTTTGCAAATACAATAGCAAAAGCAAATCGTCTGAAAGTTATAGGCAAAAGGGAGTTTTAGCACTTTATCCTGCGGAATCGTAGCATTGAGCAAATCTTGGTCTGCTGCAGTAATATAAGTGCAGCAAGAGGCTAACTCCTCGCATTTGTTTTCTATTGCATATTTTCTGTATTCTTTGGCATTAAGAAGCAAAAATCCAGAGTTAAAGTAATTTTCATCAAAAAAATGAAGTTTTTTGTCCTTTTTGCACAAATTTAATCTTGCGGTGTTTTGTGCCACAATCCCCCACAGCAGCGACAATCTTATCACTCAAATCTAGCGCAAACAACTCCCTAATATCAAACAAACAGAGCATATCCGAATCCAAATAGAGGCATTTTTCAACTTCTCTATCCAAAAAAGCGTCCATTTTCAAGCGGTAATAAGGTAAATAATTGCTATGTGCCGCACCACACTTTGGGAATTTCTTAAAGTCGCTCTCTTGCATAATATGCACTTGGATTGTGCAAGGATAAGTTTGATTTAAGGACTTTTCAAGCCTCTCTAGCTTTTCTCTTGTTTGCCCACTCACAGAATCACTTAAAATATGAAAAATATAGCCCTCTTGCCTCTTGCTTAAGGATTCCACTTTAAGATTCCTAATTGTGTTATTATCC
>JALEPE010000035.1 GCA_022766795.1 Helicobacter sp. | reverse complement strand
TGTTGCGCAGGAATAAAAAGTGTTATAAAACCTCTATATCAAACAATGGAGGTGAAAAATGCCAAGAATTAGTAGCGGCGTGCAAATTAGAAACGGAATGATTTTTATCAACAAAATGCTAAACGGAAAATACCATCGTTTTAGCACGGGATTGGAATCCAACAAAAATAATTTACGCTATGTGCGCAAAAACATAATGCAAATTATTGCAGACAAAGAAAGACAAGATAATGTTTCGGGTGCAAATTTTAGAGAAAAAATGCGCACACAAAAGAATGTAAAAAAGATTGATTTTTCAATCCATCAACCAGCAAACGATAGTGTAGATAAATGCGATTTTACGCTTAAAGCGGCTATTGCTTTGCTTGCAAAGGAATGGATGGGATTAAAGCCCACTTCTAAGGCAATTTATGAAAGCATATCTAAGCAACTTTTGCTTTATTTTGGTGAGGATTGTCTTGTTAGCGATATTAATCGTGCGAAAATTGCAGACTTTTTTAATTATTGCTTAGAGAAAAAATATAAAAAAAGTTTCATCAATTTAAAATTTGGAATTTTAAAGCGCGTTCTTGTTTTAGCAGAGGAATATGGAGTAATTGACAAAGTTCCTAATTTACGCTTCAAAATGCCTATGGAAACAGAAATGACACAAAAGGTTAAGGCTTTTTCAGAGAACGAAGTGCGCTTATTGCTCAATAGTTGCAAAAACCAAGTTTTAAGAAATTATCTACAAATCGCATTTTTCACGGGTTGCAGAACGGGAGAGATTCTTGCATTAAAGTGGAGCGATATAGATTTTAAAGCAGGTAAAATCTCCATTAACAAAACAATTAACTACTACGATATTACATTGCCAAAAACTAGAAGCTCCATTAGAGACATTGACATTTTGCCGCTTGTTAAAGAGGCACTAAAGAGACAAAAACAATTAAGCGGCAAAAACGAGTATATATTCTGCTCCAAAGATAACTACATAAGATTCCACGATAAATTACAAAAAGAATGGAAACTTTTATTGCAAAATGTAGGATTGGAATACCGCACGCTTTACCACACACGGCATACCTTTGCGTCCATTATGCTATCGCATAGTGAAAATTTGCTTTGGGTATCCAAACGAATGCTAGGACATACAAATGCCAATATGACGCTTAAAATCTATGCGCATTATGTAGAAACACAGCGGCAAGAACACGGAATATTTTTGAAAGATTTTTTAAAAACAGGAGCATAAAATGGAAACAAAACAATTAATGTTTATCGGCACAAATAATACGCGTTATAGCGGTAGGTTTTACTATGTGTTTGATGATTTTATTTATTTAAAAATGAGCGATTCTAAGCTAATGGAGTTAATAGAGAGTGGTGCAGGAAATCCTCCACTTGCGGTTTTGAAATGTGTTGAAAAGCAAAGGGGGATAAAATGAAATTACAAGATATTGATTTTAGGGTGTGGAGTAAATTAGAAAATGGGTATATTGAATATCCTGCTTTAGCTAAATTATGTTCTGTTTTGCCTGCTAAGGTTCATCGTGCCGATAGAGCGATTCCTTTTATTGAATTTGATGAAAGAGATGACAAAAAAGAAGTGGAATTCTGGAGTGGGCTTATAGATTTAAATAATGCAAAGATTTATGAGGGGGATATTGTAGCGCATTATGCTGAAGGAGGAGGCATTGAATATTATTCAAAAGTTGTTTTCAACCAAGAAAAAGGCGCATTTGAATTTGTTTGTATAGAACACCCAATTACTCCAACTCTTGACGAATTGGAAAGTGTTGATATTAGACAGATAGGCAACATACACGAGAATCCAGAGTTATTAGGAGGTGAGAAATGACGCTAGAGGATAAAGAAAGCTTGAAAACTATCATTGCAGAAGCAAATAACATTTTAATGCAATTACAGCAGGATTTATCTGCTGTTGCTTGTTCTAGGCTTGATTTGTTTTGCAGATTCATTATTGTTTGTGTTTATTGTTTGCAATTCTTTTTTGCTTTGTTTTTTTACAGCAAAGAAAAACAATGGGATATAAAACGCCATTTAAAAAATTGTTTATTCAGGCTAAAAAGAGAATGGTATTACAAAGCCCATTTAGAGGCAGCCATAAAGTATCTTAAGCATATAAAAAAAGGCTACGAAGCAGAGCTGAAATACAACGCTATTAAGGAGGCAAAATGAAAACAAGAAATAAAGGGCAAACAATGAAAAAAACTTTGAAATATTTTGACAATGATGGAATATGGTTTATAAACCTAAAAAAATTTAAAGCCATTCACTTCAAATTGAACCTATTGGAAAATGATTCAGAAATAGGATTATCAGTCATTATCAGATTAGAGAGTGCAGTGTGTTTAAAATCTGTGATGATTAGAACTAGCGTTTTAAAATATGATTCCACAAGTTTTAGTGCGATATTTGAGAGAAATAAAATCAAATTAACAGACCTTTTTATCACATTGCTAAACGCAAAGGATACTATCAATGAAGCCTTAGAGGCAACATTATTGATTTTAAAAACAGAGGAGATAAGATGAGCCAAATTATTTATATCGCACCCAATGAAAAATTCACAATGATTCCTAATGATTTGTTGCACGATAAAAATCTAAGCGATGGCGCAAAGGTGTTAGCCTTTTACCTAATGAGCCTACCAAAAGACTGGCAAATCGTATGGGACAATGTTGCTAAAGCACTAAATACAAGTATAGGAACGCTTAGGAGACGCAAAAGCGAGCTTATCAAGCTAGGTTATATCCTTTTAATAGAGAATCGCAACACAAAGGGCAAATTCTCTCAAACAAAGCTAGGATTTAAGTATTGCAATGCCAATGATTTACGCAAGATAGAAGCAGAGATTAACATTAAACAAAGCTTAAAAAATGAGGTTGAAAAATCCCAACCTAGCGATAATTACGAGGTTCTATCCAGCGCTCATTTAACCGCTAGCGGTGAAATGAGCGGTAATAATAATATTATAGATATAACAAAAAAAGAAAATAGTAGCGCGCAACAAGATGAAATATTCATCTTACAAAAAACCACTGCATTTTTTAAAACCCTCTTAGAAGCTAACGCTAAAGCCGTTTCAAACTATAAAAAAGCCTGCAACTTACAGGACTTCTTGAGTGGTGCGGAGCTAGAAAAGGCAAAAGAATGGGTGCAATGGCGGGAAAAAATGTGGCGTATTAAGCCGATTGTGAGCGTAGAGAAGCTAAGGCGGGCAACAGAAAGGGGTTGCGATATTTTAGCGGATTTAACGCGGTGTATGGCAAATGATTGGCGTGGATACTTTAGCCTAAAAGATTCCAAAACAACACAAAGCCCAAAAAATACGCGCAAAAGGAATTTAAAAAGGGTGGAAAATGATGAAATTTACTCAAGTTTAAGAGCGCAAGGCTGGAGTTTTTCACAGGGTGAGGCTTACAAGAATATGCGTGTCAATGGACGCGCCATTGACCGAGAAAACGGGTTGTTTTACTATGTTTAAAGCACGCAGGTGGAGAGAGAAAAAGGCACGCACGAAAGTGCATAGCTGCACCTTTTATCTAACACAAGATATGCTCCAAACGCTAGATGTAATCGCGCGGTTAGAAAATCAAAGCAGAAGTGTGATTGTGGAGTGTGCGTTAATGTTTAAAAAGGGAAAATATGGCTGGGAACAATGCAAAAGAAAAACATACAAAAAAACGAAAAAGATTCCTTTTGCACAAAGGAATCTTAAAAGATATTGCAAGCAAAAGCAGGCAAGAGAATTTAAGCAAGAATGCTTATTTGCAAATGGCAATCAAGCAAGCCGTTGAAAAATATGCGCGAGAGAATTTATTTATTTTTGCAGAAATACACAAGGAGAGACAATGCGAAAAGTTATACTAAGACAGAAAAAAATCACAATGCCAGTGAGAAGAGTTAATGCGATTTTGAAACAAAGAGGCGAAGGATATGGTGCGTTTAAAGAGAATGTTGCACGCATTAATGGGTTAATGTTTGCAGCAAAAAGCGATTTAAGACCCGATATTCATAGCGTTACTTTTGTGCTAGTGTGCTTAAAAATGGCGCGTTTATTAAATCTGATAGAGCAAAATCCTCTAGCAGAGTTTAAAGACACAGATTCCTTTTTGGATTTGTGCGGATATATCAAGCTAATTTGCGATAATTATGAACCGCGCGTTGCGGGCTTTTATATTAGTGAGCTTGATGACCAAAATACGCAAAGGGTAAAATTTATCGCCAATACACTATTTAAAAATGAGATTTTTGCACGCATTGACCGCGAGGAAGAGGAGGAGGAGCAATGAATGTATTAAATGAGCTAATCTTTAGCGATGATTTTAAAGGCACGGATTATGATAGGGCAAAAGTAGAGGAGATTTTTAAGAATCTCCCTAGCGAAGTAGTAGAAGGCATTATTATAAATTTAAAAAAAGACCCCGATGATAAATGCTTTAACCGCTATTTTGGGCTAAAAGAAATTATTTATTATACGCAATACACTGCAAAAGAATTTGCAAAAAATCAGGCACGCCACGCAAGAATTAAAGGCTTTGTTGGGAGTGCGCTAGAACAAGAGGAACTTTTAGAGAGATTCTTTTTAAAGCAGTTTTCTAAGCAGATTCCACAATGGGTATTTTAAAGGATAGGTTATGCAAGCGGTGAATCGTTTAGAATTAGAAATTTTAATGAGTTTTATCCATTATCCCAATCATTTAGTGGAATTTTTAGACAAAGTGCAAATAAAGATTTTTTCAAAAGAAGCGCAAAGAGCTATTGCAATCATTAATGATTTATGGCATCAAAATGCGTTAGGATTGAATGCGTTTTTCGAGCATTTAAGCAATAAAGAAAAGGAATCGGAGTATTTTCAAGAGCTATTACTATGCGCTCCCTCTCCAAACTACTTAAGTTTGATAGATATTTTTAAACACACCTACCAAATTAAAGCACAAGAAAGAATCGGCAAAGCGTTGTTAGAAGCAAGTAACAATAACACGCTTTTAGATTTAATGGTTTTAGAAAAAGATTTAGACATAGATTCAAAAGAGTTTAAAACTTTAGAAGTTTGGGCGGAGGAATATGCCAAAAAGCCACAAGCGCAAACCTATAAAACAAGCATTCCTTTTGTGGATAATTGCTTTGGTGGTGGTTTTGAACTCGGGCAATTAATGCTGATTTTTGGAGAACCAGAAGCGGGCAAAACAATGTTTTCATTGCAAATTTTAGAGAATCTTAGCAAATATACTAAAGTGTGCTTTTTTTGCTTTGAATTTACTATTAATGACTACCTAAAGCGGCGCGGTAATTCTAGTTTTGTGCAGAGTGATAATTTCTTTATCATCAATGATGGATACGATATTAACGAAATTGCGCAAAACATTAAATCCCTATACAAAAAGGGTGTGCGATTCTTTTTAATTGATAGTCAAATGCGCGTAACAAATACAGGACGCAATAGCGAGGAGGAGGAAAGTGTAAAGTTTAGCACACTAGCAAAACTTTGCCATTCTTTAAATATTTTTGTAATTTTCATCTGCCAAAACTCTAAAACAGATAAAGACAATCCATTAGGAAGCAAAAAGGGCGGACACGAGGCGAGTATTATTATTCATATTGAACGCGTTAAGCCAAAAAGTGATGATTTAGAACAAAGAGGTGCGGAATATGATGAGAATGCAAGAATTTTTAAAGTAAAAAAGAACAAGCAAACAGGCAAACATTATAAAGATAGAATCCTATTTGATAAAAGTAAGTTGCGATTCTATGAGGAAAATGAGAATAATGCAAAGCCAAAAGAGATAGAAATTATCTATGAGCAAGTGCAAAAAGAATTAGATATGCCAATGATTTAAGGTTTTGGAATCTTTCAACCCTAACCCTAGCTTTGCAAGAAATTAAAGGAAATGATGATGATTAGTAATTTAGAGGAAATTAAGCAAAAAATAGACATTGTAGAAGTGATAGGGAGATTTGTGCCGCTTAAAAAAGATGGTGTAAATTATACCTGCTGTTGCCCTTTTCACGAGGAGAAAAGTCCTAGTTTTATAGTTAATCCCAATAAACAGATTTACCATTGCTTTGGTTGTGGTGCGGGGGGAGATGCGATAAAATTTGTGCAAGAATATAAGCGGTTAAACTTCCAAGAAGCCGTGCAAGAAGTTACAGATTTATTAGGGCTAGAGATTAAAATACAAGCAGGAAAGAATGCAATTGCAGAGTATTTTGCCTTAAATGCAAAGGTTAATGATATTTGTCTAGAGAACCTACGACAAAAGCCGCAGGTTTTAAAATACTTAAAAAACAGAGGCTTAAGTGAGGAGGATTTTGCGCTTTTTGATATTGGATATATCCCGCAGGATTTAGCGCGGCATTTTAACTTAGAGGAGATTAACAAACTAATAGAAATTGGCTTATTGTATCGCAATGCTAATGGAAGCCTCTTTGTGCCACTGCATGATAGAATTAGCTTTGCTATTAGAAATTTTAACCATAAAATCGTGGGCTTTTCTGCAAGAGTGCATCCTTATTGCAATTTTAAAAATAGCGCAAAATACATTAATTCCAAAGAATCAAGAATTTTTCATAAAAGCCAACTTCTTTATGGAATCTCACTTGCAAAACGACACATTGCTTCAAGCAAAGAATGCTATGTTGTAGAGGGTTTTATAGATGTGATTGCTATGCACAAACTCGGTTTTAAAAACACGATTGCAACCTGCGGCACAGCTTTTAATACACAGCATTTAAGCGCGATTAACCGCGTGTGCGATGGTGTGCGGATTCATTTATGCTTTGATAAAGACGCAGCAGGAGAAAAGGCTAGTTTAAAGGGTGCGCAAATGCTTTTTTTTCAAGGATTCTTAGATTCCTTTGTAGCAAAAGTCAATGCTAAATGTAAGGATTTAGGAGAACTGCTTGAGAATCCCACACCACCAACCTTTATAAAAACACCCATTGCACAATACTATATAGAGGAATCCTTAAACCACCTACAAAGCGCAAAGGAAAAAGATAGCTTCATTAATGACATTAAAACACACATTAATGCGCAAAAGAACTTTTTTGCTAAGACGCTTTTAGTGGATACATTAAAGGCATTAGGAATCCCCTATGAGAGCCAAAAGAGTGTGAGCGCGCAAGAAAATTACTATGATTTAACGCCGCTAGCCCTGCTAAAGAGTTGTATGCAAGATGAAAATGCTTTAAATCTCTGCATTGATTATTTAGAGCCAATAGAGTTTGGGAGGTTTAAAGACGACTTCCTAGCCCTTTTGCGCAATAGTGCAAAAACAGAGCTGCTACAAAAAATCTCCATAGACGAGAATATTAAACCCTTAGAATTCAAAGATGTGCGCTTTGGAATTTTTGAACTAAAACAAAGGTTTTTAAAATGGCAATTACAACAGGCTAAATTTAAAGGGGACACAGAAACAATGCTTAGATTAAATCAGGCTTTAGCACAATTAAAAGATATTAAGCCCGCTTAACTTTTCTTTTTTCTAAGGGGGCAAGGGGTTCTACTTGCGAAGCGTCCCCCTTACCCCCTTAAACCCCCAACCCCTAGCACGCTTTTTCACGCTTTTTGTAGAATCGCAAATTTTAAGATTCTAAACCTTTCTTTTTTCTAACTTTTTATAACTTTTCCTGCTCGCCCTTAAAAGCGTTTTGTTTTACAGAAACACAAAGAAAATAAAACCTTTTAAGAACTCACAGGCAAGAGTAGGAAACCTAGCTTTTACAAGTAAAAGCCTTCCTAATTGCCTGTTCGCCCTTAAAAGCGTTTTGTTTCTAAACCTTTCTTTTTATAACACCTAAACCTTTAGCCCTTTTTTAACGCGTTTAAATTTTATAGAATCGCGTAAAAGGATTTAATAATGTCTAACATAGAATTATCGGGACTAAAAGCAAAAAACGCGGCAAAAGCAGAGCATATCGCTTTATCTTTGCGCGCGCAAGAGCAAAACACAGAAGCACAAGCTAATCAAATCACTTATGATTTGCTATTAAATAAAAACAATGCCTTAAAAGCAACTTTTAACACGCAATTTGCAGAAAATTCCGCGATTAGTGCTTCTATGCAAACACTTAATACTACCATTGCAGCACAGAAAAGCTTGAATCTAAAAAGCCTTTATGATTCCAAAAAAATGCACCTTGAATATCTGTTTGCTGACGCACTTTTGCAACACACTCGGTTGAATGCGCAGATTCTAAAATGTGTAAAAATCATCAGTCTTGCACACCGCGATAGAATCCCGCTTTTAGAGGCTAAAAAAGACGCACTAGAAGCGGATATTTATCGCTTAAACCAAGAAATTATCGCACAATATGCGGAAATT
>JALEPE010000011.1 GCA_022766795.1 Helicobacter sp. | reverse complement strand
ACTGATTTGCGCTCCGCAACACAAGGACGCGGCACATATACAATGGAATTTGACCACTATGGCGAAGTTCCAAGTAATATTTCTAAAGAAATTATGGAGAAACGTAACAATTAATAAGTTTAAAAATTAGGAATCGCTTTTATATTTTCGCGATTCCACCTCTCCATTACACTTCTATTATTAAATCATTTTATTCTGTCATTACAAAGAGTGCGTGCAATAAGAGACGAAGTAGTCTATAATTTTACATAAAGGAATATTTACCGCCACGTCATTGTGGAGAACTTATCCGAAGCAATCCATCATCAAGCATAAAAAAGTTTGCAATGGAATCCTTACAAGCGATTCTGTATTATGGATTGCCACAGCCTCTTACGAGCTTTGCAATGGCAAAAATCAACCACCTTGTCATTGCGAACGAAGTGAAGCGATCTATAAGTTTGCATATTTTAAAGATTCCATTCTCGCAAAGACGCGATAAAATACAAAGATTCTTGGATTTTGGAATCTTTATGGTATGATACGCCATTTGATTGTGGGGAGTGATATGGATTTTTCAGAAGTGGTTTTAAAATTTTCAAATCTTATAGATGCGTTGAGTGGGTTTTTATACACTTATATTTTGATTTTTTTGCTTCTTGCTTGTGGGCTTTATTTCACGATAAAAACGCGCTTCATTCAGTTTCGTTTTCTCTCCGATGTATTTTTTGTCCTCAAAGAAAGAGGAAAAAAGGAGCATATTTCCCCCTTTGGTGCGTTGATGATTTCAACGGCTTCCAGAGTGGGGATTGGCAATATCGTGGGTGTTGGCGTGGCGATTAGTTTAGGTGGCGTTGGTGCTTTGTTTTGGATGTGGGTGGTGGCGATTGTCGGGGGGCAAGTGCCTTTATAGAAAGCACTTTGGCGCAAGTTTATAAAAGAAGTGATGGAGAGTTTAATTACAAGGGAGGACCCGCTTATTACATAGAAAGTGCTTTGGGTTCAAGGGTTTTTGGTATTATTTTTGCCATTTCTCTTATTGCTTGTTTTACTTATGGTTTTAATGGTTTGCAATCTTTCACGCTCACAAGTGCGTTTGAGGTTTATGTAGGCAGTGAGGCTTTCAACGAGGGTTCGTTGAAGATTTTTATCGGCATTATCGTGTCTATCTTGGTGGCTAGATTCTACTTTGGAACCTCTAAAGCGAGTGCGATTATAAGCTCGGTGCTTGTGCCTGTAATGGCTTTTTCGTATTTGATTGTTGCCCTTGTTGTGATAGTGTTGCATTTTGATGCGATTCCAAATGCTTTTAGTCAAATTTTTGCACAAGCCTTTGATTTTGAATCCATTTTTGGAGGATTTTCGGGCAGTGCTATGGTGATAGGTATTAAAAGGGGTTTGTATTCCAATGAGGCAGGTATGGGTTCTGCGCCCAACGCTGCGGCGGCTGCACACACGACTCACCCCGCAAAGCAAGGTATGGTGCAGACTTTGTCTGTATTCATAGATACTTTAATTATTTGTTCCGCAACTGCTTTAATGGTAATTTGCTCCAATGTAGAGAATCTCAAGGAATTTAAAGGTTTTCCTCTTGTGCAAAAGGTGATGGAAGGGTATTTTGGGGAATTTGGTTTGCATTTTATTAGTGTTGCGGTGGTGCTTTTTGCTTTTACTTCTTTGATTGGCAATCATTTTTATGCGGAAGCGAATTTTAAATTTATCACAAAAAACAAAATTGCTTTAAATATTTTTCGTGTAACAGCCGTTTTTGCAGTTTTCTTAGGTTCGCAAGTTAGCCTTGATTTAGCTTGGAATACCGCTGATGTAGTAATGGGAGTTACAGCAATCATTAATATTATAGCGATTTTATTACTCGGAAACATTGCTATAAAAGTGTTAAAAGATTACGAAAGGCAAAAGAAAGAGGGAAAAAATCCGGTCTTTAAAGCAAGTGATGTGGGAATCCATAATACAGAATTTTGGAAATAAATGATAGAATCCACGGCTAAAGGGCTTGCAAGAACAAAAGAGCTGCCTCATTGCGAACGCTAGTGAAGCAATCCATAATCAAGTATAAAGAAACCTTGGCAATGGAATCCTTACAGGCGAGATTACACATTATGGATTGCCACGAAAAGCTAAAGATTTTCTCGCAATGACAAGGTAGGGGATTCGTCATTGCGAGGCAAAGCCAAAGCGTCTGTTACGAAAGCAACCGACCCACACTTGCAAATCCATCATCAAATATAAAAGAAATCTTTACAATGGAATCCTTTAAATAATCCAAAGTTATAGATTTGCACCAAAGCGGGTGAGTTGCTTACGCAATGCACACCACCATTCCACAAGTGGAATCTCGCAATGACGCAGTGGAGAGCGTGGATTGCCACAGCCTAACGAGGCTTTGTAATGACAAAAAAGGGGTAATGTGCCACGATTCCGCTAATGCAGAATCCCATAAGGACGAGTGCAGTAAGGCACAAGGATGCAATGCTAAGAATCCTTATTTCAAGATTCTAGGCAGGGTAATGCCTTGCTGTTTTTGGTATTTACCCTTTTTATCCTTATAGCTCACTTCACAATCCCTATCTCCCTCTAAAAACAGCACTTGTGCAATTCCC
>JALEPE010000010.1 GCA_022766795.1 Helicobacter sp. | reverse complement strand
GTTTGCAATCTTACATTTAAATTTTGATTGTAAGTATAAAGAGAATCGTCAGTCTCTTCGTATCTTGTTAAAAGGATTCCTTCTAAATCTTCTCTTAGCGTTTCTTTCTTTACTAGGTTTTGCATTTTTGCTCCTTGTCTTTTGATGAGACAACATTAACTCTCCACAGCTTAGTGTGTGCTGTGTATCCTCCGAATTTCGCCGATTAATGCACCAATGAGTAAAAAATCTCCATTGTTGTAAAAAATATCTTTAAAAGCAGGATTCAAAGAATGCAGAATTACTCCATTTTCTTGTTTTAAAACTTGCTTGATAAAAAGCCCCTCTCTTGTATTAATAACATAAATACCTTTATCTTTAAAGGGTTTTGTTTTATCAATCACACAGATAGAGCCGTCCTTGATGACAGGCTCCATAGATTCACCAAAGCTTGTAATCCATTCACAATTTTGACTTTGAAAGAAATGAAGTAAGGTATTATCTACTACTATCTCTTGATATTCTACAAACTCATTAATCCCACCTCCTCCAAAAGTTGCATTGGTTTTATAGAGTTTTAGAATCCTATATTTCTCCTCACATTCTAAACTTTCTTTAGGGGAACTTCCAAAGAAAAAGTAATTGATATTAATCTTTCTTTGCTCTAGGAAGTTTAGGATTTGTTTGTAAGGAATAGAGTTTCTAAACTTCATAGAATTAAAAGTATCGGGGTGTATGTTTAAGGCTCTAGCTATATCAATGCTTTTAATTCTTGTTTGCCCCTCACTTGCTAAAATATCCTTTAGCTTTTCTATAATCTCTTCCATTTCCATCATAATCTCCAATCATTATTTTATATTCAAAGGAATTTAGCATAAAATTTAGAAAAAGAAAGAATAGATTTTGAAATGAAAGTTTTTTTGAATGTTTAAAGAGGTTTTAAATGGCTTTTAAAGGTGGATTAAAATTTAAAACGCATTGCTTAATGTTTGCTGATTTTTTCTATTTTAAATCAAACCACTGCGTCATTTTATTCCTTGTAACGACTAAGACAATAATGCCCTTTGCTAGATTGTAGATTTGCAAGTGTGAGTGTGCGCGTTGCACAGCCTCGCGCTCTCTTTGAGTTGCAAATTCATAAGTTTAGATTAAAGGAGATTCTCCAAAGGTTTTTAATCCTCTCCCTTATGCTTATCTTTAGTTTTTGGATACAAAGAAGCGTGCCAAAGTGAGAATCCCACAAGCGCAACGCCCGCTATTGTATGCACTGCTTTAGCGGTTTTGTTGCGCAAAAACAATGCGCTTCCAGCTGTTAGCAATAAACTTGCACTCATACCGATTTTTGCAGCCTCCCTTTTTTGCTCTAAGGAAAATTTAGCAAGTGGATTCCTTTCTGTTTCTTTTTGTGCTGCGATTTCTACTAGCCCTCGTTCCATTCTTTTTTCCTTTTATGTTGATGTTTTTTATATTTCAAATAGCTTTGTTTCAGTGTTTGCGTTACCAGCAATCCGCTACCTAATGTTGCTAAAATCAATAATGGCATTCTAGTCCTTTTTGAGATGAATACGGCGCAGTGCGCCTAAAAGCAGCATAATCGTTGTTCCATTGTGCATAAACGCTGTTTGGATAGGATTCAACTTACCCAAACTCGCCAACATTAAAATCATAGAATTAACCCCCACCGTGATTTTAAATCCTCTTTGCACCTTTTGAAGACACGCGATTCCAAGTTCTCTTGCCTCCGCAACTGCTTCAATATCATCGCGCAGTAGCACCACATCAGCACTTGCTTTTGCAATATCTGCTCCCTTGTGCATTCCGATTCCAATATCCGCACGAATGAGTGCAGGGGCGTCATTGATTCCATCGCCGACAAAGGCAACCTTTTTCCCCTCTTGCATAATATTTTCCAGAATCTCTGCTTTTTGCGTAGGAAGCAACTCCGCATAATAACGATTAATCTCTAAATCTTTTGCGATTCTACTCGCCTTTTGATCTGTGTCGCCTGTGAGCATAATGATTTCTTTTACACCGCTTTTGCGCAAACGTTTCAATGCAATTTTTGCATTTTCTCTTAAATGATCTTTTAGTAAAATCATACCCAAAAGTTCCTTGCCATAGCCGATAAAAAGTGGCATTTCTCCGCTCTCAAGAATCTTTTGAATCTCTGCATTGTGCGAATGAAAGTTAATACATTCATCGTCCTCTAAAAAATGGCGCGAACCTATCACAACGCGTTTTCCATCAAGCTCACTCTTAACGCCGTGCGCGACAATAAAGGTTACCTCATCGTGATGAAAATGCTTAAATTCCCTATCTTTCGCGGCTTTCACAACTGCTTGTGCCACAGGGTGAAAATAATGCTCCTCAATACTTGCTGCAAGATTTAGCACCATTTCCTTATCCCAATCTTTATGAAATACATACACATCAAGCACTTCCAAATCGCCCTTTGTGAGTGTGCCTGTTTTGTCAAAAACAAAGACTTCTGCCTCTTGCAGAGATTCCAAACTTTGTGCGCCCTTGACAATAATGCCATCTTTTCCCGCACTAGAAATTGCAGATTTAAATGTTACGGGTGTTGTGAGTTTTAACGCGCACGAATAGTCCGCTTGTAAAACACTTGCACTGCGCGTTAAATCACGGGTTAGGACATAAGAAAGCAAGGAAAGCCCAAGCGTAATAGGCACGAGAGAATCCGCCATTTTAGAAGCATTCAATTCTTGATTAGACTTTTGCACAAGAGTTTCTTCAATATAATGTTTAATCCGCGACATAGCGGTTTGTGTGCCTACGGATTCCGCCCATATTTTGATTTTGCCCTCCTGCGCAATCGTTCCTGAAAGCACCTTATCGCCTTTGCTTTTTTGCACCGGCGTTGCCTCTCCTGTCATTGAGATTTGATTTACCAACGCTTCTCCCCAAACGATATGCCCATCTACTAGAATCGTATCCCCTGCACCAACCACGACAATATCGCCGACTTTCAAAGATTCGCTTGGAATCTGCTCTAGGGTATGTTTGCCATTTTCTATATGTTCTACCCACGCCAAACCACTCTTTTGTTTCGCAAGTTCTTTGACTAAATCATCGCTTTTATATATTGCGAGTTCCTCAATGTATTCCCCCAATGCTAACATAAAGTTTGTAGAATTTGCTGTTTTAAAATCCTTTAAATACAGAGAAATTGCAACCGCCATTGCCTCTAATGAGCGCGAATTAATCCCGTGTTTTAGGGTTTCTTTTATTCCGCTAAAAAGCAGAGGCGCAGAGGCAACAAGAGAGAATCCAAATTGTGCTGTCATATTTTGCAAAAAAGGAGAAATCAGCAATGCGCTTAAAGCCCTCACGACTTCTGAAGCACTTGGAATCTCATCGCGTAATGCAAGGTAGCTCTCCTCTTTTTTAGACTTTTGCGATTCTATTAAAATGGATTGCAAGGTTGTATAAAGCGTTTGTGTTAAAGATTCCAAATCTCCTTCATAACACACGATAATGTTTTGTAAAATCGCGTTAATGCGCACATTGCTGACATTTGACAATCCTTCCAATGCAATGCGCAACCCCAAAGGGTCAATGCGGAATCCACAATCGCAAACATATTTAAAACGCGCACGTTTGGAGGTGGCGTGAATTAGGAACAATCGCATATTAAAACCTAATGGGATTCTGCATCGCTAACTTCTGCCTTTGCGTCCTCATATCGCTCTTTTAGCTCCTCCACACCTGCTTCAAAAAGATTGCTAATTTTTGCAAAACTTTTAAAAATAGCTTTTTGCGCATTTTCATTTGTTAAAATAAAAGTCGCAGCCGCCCCAATTAACGCGCCTTTTAAAAAATCTTGATTAGAATTTCCAGAATCTAGCAAACCGCTTAAAAAATTGTTTGTTGCATTTTGCGTGTTTTGTGTGTTATTGTCTGCATTAAAGCGATTGATATAAGGATTATTCGGATTAGGTTGTGTCATATTAGTCCTTTTGAATAGATTTTTTGCTGATACAATTTTCTTTGTGTGTCAGCGTTTGGATTCCATAAACACTTGCAGCACCGACTGCCACAAATGCTACCGCCTCTACTAAACCTTGTGTGGAAGTTTTTGTGTTATTTCCAAGCGCATTGGCTGCTGCAACTCCACAGGCAGTAATGATACCACCCTCTAAAGTTGCCTTGAGCGTTTCTGCTATGGCTTCTTGTTTGGTGATTGTATTGTCTTTATACTTTCTATACGCATACGCTCCGCTCAACATTAATGCGATGAATCCTCCACTAATTGCGTGTCCTGTTATAGATCTAGGTGTTCCTGTGTTGGCTATCATAGATTACCTTCCGCTTCTTTTGTTTCTTTGGTTGCTCTTTTGTTTTTTGTTGTTTTACTTGCTTGAGACACTTTGTTTGTATTTTTTGGGGATTCCTTTGTGGAATCTTTCGCATTAGATTCCGTATTTGTGAGAGAATTTAGATTATCTCTTACATATTGTAAGGCTTTTGTGGATAATTCCTTGCCCTTATCCAATCCCTCTTGCACACCCTTTTGGATATTTTCACACACTGCGCTATCGCTTAGTGCCTCTTTGACTTGTTTGCGTTTTGTAAATAAAAGTGCAACTCCTGCACCCACTGCGATTCCTGCAATAAATGGTAATGCCATTCTTTACTCCTTGTTTTGATTTAAAAATTCATTGAAAACCGCCACACCCAATGCGCCAATGATTACGCCACCAATGAGAGAATAATTAAGCCGCCCCAAAAAACTCTCTAGCTGCTCCTGCTTAAGCGTCCCCTCTTTTAATTGCGCAATCATTGCACCTGTCTCCTTTAAAACATCCTTTCCATTATTGAGAATCTCCATTGTGTTTTGCATATTTTTAGGATTCTGTGCTATGGGATTTTGCACCCTTATAAGAGCGTTTTGCAACGCGGGAATGTGTTGATTAAAACTCGCCGCTTGCAAACGATAAAAAGTATCTATAATTTCGGGATTTTGCTCATTTGCAAGAAGTGTGTTATAAAGTGCAACATTTTCATTCTCTCGCATTATTGCCGTTTGAATCACTTCCTCTAAGGAAGCAGGGAGCGTTAGCGTATTGGCATAAGGATTCTCTGGAATCGCAACATTCAGTTTTTGCAAATGAAACTTAAGTGCGTTTATATGCGATAATTCCGCACTTTGTAAATGAACAAACATTTCGTCCAAAGGACTTGCTAGGGTATAGAAGCAATAGGCTCTATATTCATCGTCTAATGCGCGTAATAGATTTTCTGTGCTCATACAATCTCCTTTAAATTTGCATTGATGATTTCTGCAATTTTTTCCAAAGATTCTCCTTTTATGCAATCTTCCCAAAGTTTTGGCTCTATGATATTAGAATCGTAATGAATTGTTAAAGAACCAATGAGGGCGTTAAATTTCACAGAGAGAATGCAAGGGATTTTTGTCAGAAGTTTTAAAATCTCTTGCGGATTGCTCGTCTTGGCAACTTCTTTTAGTTTTAAACTTGCCCTTAGTCGGATTCTACCTTTTGTATGATGCACAATGGAGAAATAATCACTTAAAATTTCTAAATCTTTAGGGGCGACTTTGAGTGTTTTTAATTGATTGACTAATTGCGATTCCATCTTTAAACTTTAAAAATAAATTGACTGCGATTTTAAAACAAAAAGAATAAAATTATCCTTAATAAAATAATAATGAGTTTTATAATATATGTAAATAAACCAATATTTTATTTATTTTATGTAGTTTAATGGTTTATAATATTTAATTATAAAAAGAAAACAATAATCAATTTTTGGCTTTAAAGTCAAAATTTACGGAATACAACAATATTGTTTTGTATTTTAAAACCTATAAACATTATTTAAAATTGCTTGGTGAAGTTATTATAGAAAATAAATAAAATAATTAGAAGTTTTAATGTTTCTAACCACTATTCTTTATTGAAGTCAAAAATTTTAGTGGTATTATCTTGGGATTCTGTATTTTGTTGCGGTAGAAACTCTGATTTTAAACTATCAATATCCACCAGCCAGTAAAATTGCTCCGCTCCTATTGTAGCCGGCTTCACTCTTGCAATTTGATACCCTTGACTTTCCTCTACAGATTCCACAATCCCTACGAAAATCCCCGGGTAAAAAATCTCATCAAAGCCGCTTGTATAAACGTTATCACCAATTTCTACTCTAGGGTATAATGGAATATAATCTACCACAAATCCTTTATTAATATCATATTTTGCAACACCGGGCATTGTATTATCCCCAATATTCACGCTGTAACTACATTTTTCATTTCCATTTAAAAAACCCTGCAGCCGACCTTCTTGATACACAGCAATTCCAGCAGCCTTATTATCGCTAATCATTCCAAATATTGCTTTTTCGCGTTTATTTTCCAAATTTTTGCTATCTAGCCAAATTTTAGTGTAATTATTAATTTCCACATAAGAAATCATACGCGATAGCACAACTTGCATTGTAGTTGGCTTCGTATCAACAGCTTCTAAAAGCGCATTATGCTCATTTTGAAGCGCATCATAAAGGTATTGTAAATTCTCTTTTTTATCCAACACGTTGGATAAATTTTTAATATGTTCTGCTTGATTAAAATAGCGTGTAACGCTATTGACAACATTTGTATTTAAATTTAAGATTCCAATTTTTACCGCATCACTAAGGTATAAAACTTTTGCTTGAAATTCTTTGGATATTTGCATTGAGAAAAAAAAAGCAATTGCTAAAAAAATAATCCAAAGAAACAGCTTTTTCATCTAAACCCTTAAAACCAATTATT
The DNA here is from genome assembly GCA_022766795.1 of Helicobacter sp. Lineage (GTDB taxonomy): Bacteria > Campylobacterota > Campylobacteria > Campylobacterales > Helicobacteraceae > Helicobacter_D. The sequence goes on along the minus strand of JALEPE010000010.1, from coordinate 7,747 downwards.
CATACGCAAGTTGCTGTAAAACATCAATTTCTTCTAATGCCTTGCCCGTACCTTTTGCCACGCAAAGTAGCGGCTCATCACCCACATAAACAGGAAGCTTAACAATATCAGATAAATATTTATCAAGCCCACGAATCAATGCTCCACCGCCTGTGAGAACGATTCCATTCTCCACAATATCCCCCGCTAAATCTGGCGGCATTTGTTCTAGCACATCTTTTAGAGCATTAGAAATTTCTTTTAATGTTTCCTTCATTGCTTCACGCACATCCTCACTTGTAAGCTCAATAGAATTTAATAATCCACTCACTTGATCGCGCCCTTTAACCTGCATAGTTAGCGGCTCATCAAGGCTTATTGCCGAGCCAATTTGAATCTTAATTTCCTCTCCTGTCCTCTCACCAATCAATAGACTATATTTGCGGCGCACATAATCCACCACCGCCATATCTAGCTTATCTCCTGCAGTCCGCAAAGACTTAGAAATCACAAGCCCACCTAATGAAATCACACCAATTTCAGTTGTCCCTCCACCAATATCTACAACCAAACTTCCTTTAGGTTCTTTAACAGGCAAACCTGCACCAATCGCCGCCGCCATTGGCTCTTCAATCAAAAACACCTCTCTAGCGCCCGCACTAATTGCAGATTCTCTTACGGCTTTGCGCTCAACCCCTGTTAATCCATAAGGCACACAGACAATGATTCTAGGGCGCATTAATGCTTTTCTGCGGTGTGCTTTCTCAATGAAATGACGAATCATTTTCTCTGTCATATCAAAATCTGCAATCACCCCATCTTTCATCGGACGCACAGCCATAATGCTACCGGGCGTTTTACCCACCATTTCTTTTGCCTCGTGTCCAACTGCTAACACCTTATTTTTTCCATAGCGATCATTTTGGACCGCCACAACGGAAGGTTCATTGATAATCACCCCCTGTCCTTTAACTAAAACAATTGTGTTTGCTGTTCCAAGATCAATGGAAATATCGTGTGAGAACCAACCAATAACTTTATCTACTAACATCTTTTCTCTCTTTAAGTGGATTTAAGCACTTTTTTTGCTTGTTTTTTTCTGTTTTACCAATATCGGCTTTGTTTCTTTTAACACTGCCTCCTTAGTAATAACAACCTCATAACCCTTAAGCTCTGGCAAATCATACATTACATCTAGCATAATATCCTCCATAATCGCGCGTAACCCCCTCGCCCCAGTTTTACGCGAAATGGCAAGATTCGCAATCTCTTCTAACGCCTCAAGCTTAAAGGTAAGTTGCGCGCCATCAAGCGCAAAGAGTTTTTGATACTGCTTTGTCAATGCGTTCTTAGGTTTTTGCAGAATCTCAATCATTGCTTCCTTTGTGATTTCCTCTAAAGTTGCAAACATATGCAAACGTCCAATCAATTCAGGAATCAAGCCATAACTTACCAAATCATCTGGCTCCACTTGATTTAAAATATTTTCAATTTCTACCTTTTTGCCCTTTTGGTGGTGGAATCCTAGGGTGTTTCCACCCAATCTGCGCTCAATAATATCTTTTAGCCCGTCAAATGCTCCACCGCAAATAAATAAAATATCTTTGGTATCAATTTGGATAAATTCTTGATTGGGGTGCTTTCTGCCACCTTTTGGAGGGACATTCACCACGCTACCTTCAATAATCTTTAAAAGTGCCTGTTGCACACCCTCGCCCGATACATCACGCGTAATAGAGCGATTCTCTGAAAGACGAGAGATTTTATCAATCTCATCAATAAACACGATTCCTTTTTGCGCCTTTTGGACATCGCCATTTGCCTCTTGGAGCAAACGTGTTAAAATATTTTCCACATCCTCACCCACATAACCCGCTTCTGTTAAACTTGTCGCATCGCAAATTGCAATCGGGATATTGAGAAATTTTGCCAAAGTTTGCGCCATCAAAGTTTTGCCACTTCCTGTTGGACCGATGAGTAAGATATTAGATTTTGTAATCTCTGTATCATCATCACCATTTGCTTTCCCCTGCAAAACACGTTTATAATGATTATACACCGCAACACTAAAAACCTTTTTTGCCTTTTCTTGCCCAATCACATACTCATCTAAAACAGCCTTGAGTTCTTTTGGTGGAACGATTTTTAAATCCATATCCTCCTCTATTACCTCTATATCCTTATCTGCTTGATGGTTTATATCAAAAAACAAACTATAAGATGCAATAATACAGTTTTTACAAATATAAGTGTTATTACCCGAAACTAGAGGATTCTTATTGGATTCCTTGCATTTACAAAAATCACAAACTCTATCACTCATTATTTTTCCTTATAAATGGGATTCCACGTGTGGAAGCAATGATAAAATTACACATTTTAATCACATTTTTATCTTGTTTTTCTTCTCTTAAAATATCTTGCGCAATTTCTTTAATGGGGGCATTACCAAAAAATAGACGCTTATAAGCGGTATGAATTTTATCCACCTCGTGGTGTTCAAAATTTTTGCGCAACCGATGCAAATTTAATCCACGAATCACTGCGCGATTCCCCTCTGCCATACAAAAAGGCGGAATATCTTGCGAGAGCGCACTCGCCCCTGCAATCATTGCATAATCTCCAATCTTTACAAACTGATGAATCGGTGTCAAGCCACCGATATTAATATGACTACCCAACTCAATATGCCCTCCAAGTGTCGCGCCATTTGCTAAAATACAAGAATCCCCAATAATGCAATCGTGCGCAATATGCACATACGCCATTAGCAGATTGTGATTGCCAATGATTGTTTTGCTGCCACCGCCTTCAGTTCCGGGATTTATCATCGTAAATTCGCGGATTTTGTTAAAATCGCCAAAGATTAGCACATTAGGCTCATCGTGATATTTCAAATCTTGCGGTTTTGTTCCCAAAGTTGCATTAGGGAAAATCTCATTACCCTTGCCTAAAGTCGTATTACCAAGAATCGTAACATTATTGTAGAGCTTACAACCCTCGCCAATCTTGACATCTTTACCAATCACGCAATAATGCCCAATCTCTACATTCTCACCAATAATAGCACCCTCTTCTATAATCGCAGTTTGCGCAATTTTTGCTGATTTTGCTACACTCACTTTTGTGCCTTTTTCTCGGTATTATCTACTACCATTGCTTTTAATTCTGCTTCTGCTACAAGTTTATCCTCTACATAAGCATAGCCTTGCAAAACCCAGATTCCACCTTTGTGCTTAACGACTTCTAACTTATACACAAGCTTATCACCGGGCGTTACGGGATTCCTAAATTTTGCCTTATCAATGCTCATAAAATAGACAATCTTATCCCCTGTATTTTGTGCTTCCTCTCCAAACATACTTACAAAGGCTAATACGCCTCCAGCCTGCGCCATTCCCTCAATGATATAAACACCCGGATAAATCGGCTGCACAGGAAAGTGTCCATTAAATACTTCCTCATTGATTGTTACATTTTTATACCCTTCAATGCTTTGGTTTGGGGTAATTGTCGTGATTCTATCCACCAATAATAAAGGGTAGCGGTGGGGCAGAATCTCGCGAATTTTTTGCACATCACAAATCATTTGCATTCCTTTTATTTTGTTATAACGCCATTTTGCCCGGATTTAAAATATTATTAGGGTCAAAGGCTTTCTTTATAGTGCGGAATAATTGCATCTCCTCTTGAGAAAACGCAAGGTGCATAAAGGGTGCTTTGGAAAGTCCTATTCCGTGTTCTCCGCTAAGTGTTCCCCCAAGCTCCACCGTGATTTTAAAAATCTCCTCAATCGCCCGATGTCCTTTCTCTAGCTCCTCTTGGTTGCTGCCATCTACCATTACATTTGTATGCACATTGCCATCGCCTGTATGCCCAAAACACGGAATCACAACACCATATTTTTGTGAAACCTCTGCGATTCTCTCTAGCAACTCTGGAAGTTTAGAGCGCGGAACGGTAATGTCTTCATTGAGCTTTTTACTTCCATAAATGGTAATGCTAGGACTTGCATTTTTACGCGCAAACCACAAATCCGCTGCTTCTTGTTCATTGTTTGCTTTGATAAACTCGCTTGCCCCATTTTCTAGGAACTTCTCCTCTACTTTTTTGATTTGGTAGTCAATTTCTTCTTGCAAATTGCCATCTACTTCTGTAATGAGAATCGCACCCGCTTCCTTTGGCAAACCTTTATGGAATTTCTCCTCCACTGCCCTAATACTAAGATTATCCAAAAATTCCATCGCAACGGGCGTGATTCCACTTGCCATTGTTTTATACACCGCATTCATTGCCGTTTGGATACTTGGAAACACACCCATTGCACTTTGCTTATACTTTGGTTTGCTTAGCAACTTCAGTGTAATCTCGGTAATTACACCCAATGTCCCCTCACTTGCAATCAGAATCCCCGCTATGTTGTAACCCGCAACATCTTTAATCGTTTTTTTACCTGCGCGGATAATGTCTCCATTGGGCAACACCGCACGCAACGCCATTACAAAATCTTTTGTGATTCCATATTTTGCCGCACGCATTCCCCCTGCATTTTCACTCACATTTCCTCCAAGTGTAGAGTAATGCTCACTTGCAGGGTCGGGTGGATAAAACAACCCTACTGCCTCGGCTGCCTTTTGCAACTGCATATTCACGACACCGGGCTGAACACGCGCAACCATATTTTCCATATCAATTTCTAAAATCTGATTCATATGTTTTTCTAAGGCTAGAATCACTCCGCCTTGCACTGCAAGTGCGCCACCGGTAAAGCCACTCCCTGCACCGCGCGGAATCACAGGAATTAAGTGTGTATTGCAATACTTCAGCACTTGGCTCACTTCCTCCTCATTATGCGGAAACACGACACATTCGGGATATTTTCTTTCTTTGGTTGCATCATAACAATATGCGCTCAAATGCGCCTTGTCATTAAAGCAATCCTTTTCACCAACTATCGCTTTTAAAGCGTTAATATTTTGTTCTGTCATAGCACGCCTTAGAAAATATTTTTAATTTGGTTTGTAAAATATTTTGTTACACGCCCAAAAAATGTCGCGTCCTCATCTGTGATTTCACCTTTTAAAAGTGCGTCAAAATACAAATAATAATCCCTTGTTTCTACGCTATTGATGAGATACATAAACCATTCTTGATTATTATTGCCAATGCGTGAGAAAAATGGCAACATACGTTCCTCTATCGGTGCGCGCCCGGTAATATAGTCTTTTTTAATTGGTGTAAATGTTTGACAATCCAATGCCTGTCCCTCATTAAGATTCACAAGATATACAATTCCAGCAGCATACTGCGTGCAAACTTTTCTAAAATCTCCTCTAACAGGTGATGAATGCCCCACATCCATTAAATACGCCGCTAATAAATCTGGATGCAGCCAAGTTACATCGGGATACGCGGCTTTAATTTTCTCATAAATTTCTTGAGAGGGTGCAACTAAAAACGCTCTATCATTAAAAGAACGGAAAATTACCTCATCACCTTTTTTAGGAAAAAGAACAGGTGCAGGAAATGCACCCTGCTCAAATCCCTCAAGCGGCTCAAAAGCAACCTTTGCTAAACCATCTTTAATCTCCACAACTGCAGCTCTTGCAACAATAGCAGAATTCTCCTTAGTAAACCAACGCAGAATCTCACCACTCTCACCCACTTTTAAATCAAATGCAGGAACATACGCATAATGCTTGGAATCCTTATCAAGCTCGGTAATAGGGACAATCAATTTATTACCAAAAGGCGAAGCAAACACAACAGAACCCAAAAGAGAAACAAGCAAGCAAGCTTTAACAAATCCAAAACATTTCATAAACAAACCTTGATACATCACAACAAATGCGTATTTTTAGACATAAATAAATCTTGAATTTTAATGAATATTTGCTTAAAGCGTAGCAATATTTAGCGCATTTTTCATATATTTTTTACAATTTTTTAAGTTTTTAATCTATTTAAAATTATCAAATAAATTATAAAGTTGGAATCCTTTTTGCTTAAATTTCCGCAAAAGTTTAAAAATTTTGAAAGGATTTTTTCTAAAATGCTTATAAATCAAAATTTAAATTCGCAAAAATTGGGTGCTTTAGGCGGAATCTTAAACGAAGCAAACAAGCTTCTAAGCGATAAAACCGCAGAGAACAACAATGCGCAGTCGGTTAGCAAGACAAATCCCATTAAGCTAACTGATGATTCCGCAGATAATATTGACATAGATACGGAGCGCACAACCTATGGTTTAGTTAGCCTAGAAATAATGAGTGATGAACAATACAAGGCGTTTGAGCGCATTACGGCACATATGTCACCTAATGAGAAAATTGCAGTTGCGCAGATTCTAACACGCGCTGGAAATTTGAGTGCAAGCGTAGAACATATCAAAGAGCAAGAACAAGCCGTTGCAGACCAAAACACAAAGAGTGCAATAGGATTCCTAGGTGTTACACAAGAAGGTTGGAAAGAAGTTGCTAAGGAATTTCAAGACAATTTAAACAACCTAGACGGAATCTATACAAAAAATTATAATAGAAGCTTAACAAGCAATTATAACGATATTTTACGAAAAAACACCGAAGCTAAAACCCAACGGATTCTAAGGGAGTTTAGCCACGCAATTTATAGCGGTAATGTGCAAATTGACACAATCGGTTAAAATTTTATTATATTTTAAAGTATAAGATTGTAGAATCCAATCTTTAATTTTTCGGTACGCCAAGGTAGCTCAGCTGGTTTAGAGCGCTGGTCTCATAAGCCGGAGGTCGGGGGTTCGAGTCCCCCCTTTGGTACCAAAATTCTAATCTTTTTTTAATTGTTATGCGCTCATAGCTCAGCTGGATAGAGCAACGGCCTTCTAAGCCGTAGGTCAGAGGTTCGAGTCCTCTTGGGCGTACCACCCAACCACATTGAATCCCGTGCAATATTTTAATTCTTAAGCACTTTTGATATCACTAAAATTGCGGAGTTTTTAAGTATTTGCTATAATATCAGATTATTTTAGCTTAAGAGTTTTACAAAATGAGTTGTAAAGATTCATTAAAACAAATCAAAAATTCATTAAATTCTTTATTTAAATATGACTTACAACAAAAATACTCCCGCGCTTATATTTTCTACATTTTTAAAAATTTTTCAACACCCCTTGACAAACACTAAGTGTTAGGCTTTATAATTGCAGAATCTTTTTGTTTCAAGGAGAACAAATGCGAAAACTCATTGCTGTGGCTTTGGTTGCCACTTTAGGTTGCGCCAATATCACTTATGCACAGGAGGCAAAAATGCAAAAGACGCAAGAGGTGGTAAAGGCGGGAAGTCTTGGAGGATTCAAAGGGGATTCTAAAATCTTTAGCGGTGAAGTGAGCGTCAAAATGCTTTTTAAAAGCGGAGATTATCGTAATTATGGTGGTGGGGAAGTTACCTTTAGCCCAAGAGCTAGGACAGCGTGGCATACGCACCCCGCAGGGCAAACGCTGATTGTTACACAAGGCACGATTTATACAGGCACAAAAGCGGGGATTACACAAATTGCAAAGGTTGGTGATGTGGTGCTTTGCCCCTCTGATACAGAGCATTGGCACGGAGCGGGTTTGAAAGAAAAGGGTGTGCATATCGCCCTTACACACGAGAAAGATGGCAAGAATGTTACTTGGCTAGAGCTTTTGAGTGATGCAGAATATGAGGGCTATATCAAAGAAGCAGAAAGCAAGGTGAAGCAGTAAGATTCTTGAAATCTTAGAATCCGCAAACAAAGGAATCTAAAGAA
>JALEPE010000106.1 GCA_022766795.1 Helicobacter sp. | reverse complement strand
ATAGGACATAATTCCGTAAGCCTTGTTTCTTTTGCAGAAATTGGACTTAAAGGAGCGCATTTTAATATTGAACATCTTTTACAAATTGCTAAAGTTTTAGAAGTGGATATTTGTGAATTTTTTGATGGAATTTCGTTTGATAAATGAGAGGATAATAAATAAATTACGATTCCATTAGGAATCGTAAAGTAGTTTTAATCTAGCAAAAATAATTCTAAAGGGTATTGTTTGCCTAAGCTTTTTAGATCTAAATATGCACGCACTTTTAGCATTTCGTTATCTGGGTGCGTTTTTAGACGTTCTCTTGCTTCCTCAATCATTTCTAGCTCTAGCAATACATAAAAATACGCAACCTCTGCATTTTCATCTTTGTTAGCTAGATATTCAAATAAACTCACCCAGTTTGCAGGTTCATAGCATTCTTTCATTTTTTGCGCTAGCAGCAAATAATCTTGCTTGCTATATCCTACTTCTGCACATAGTTGTGCAACTTCTTCATTGTTAAAATCCATCTTTTTGGCATAGCACATTCCTAATACCGTATTTGCTAAATCCTTGTTAAATTTCACATCACTAATAAAACGTTTGATTTCCTTTAAATTATCTTTCTCAAGGAGTTTTACGAAAGCAATACGTTTGCAATTCTCATCAAACTGCGATTTCTTTAGCACTTCAGTGGCAAACTTTTCATCGTGTTTGATATGATTTAAAGTATTTTGGCGCACAAAAGCAGATTTCTCATCAGGATTGAACTTCTTTAAATTGACATATTCACCCCGTTTAATATCTCCAAGCAAAGAAATAAGTTCGTCCATTCTTGCCTCGCCACTCTTTAGCGTAACGCCGTCTTTAATATCAAATGTTAGGTTATTTAACAGGATTGATAAAGATTTGTAGCGATTCATCACGGGTTGCTTGGCTGTGGAATCCTTGCCCAGAAGTTGTCTCTCTAGCTGTTCTAACAGGATTCTATAATCGTTTTTGTATTTTGTGCGTTTGCGCCACATACGATAAGAACCGCTAATTTCTAAGAAAATCACAACAATAAAAAATAAAACAACAGGTAGAATAAACCATATTGCAACTGGAAGTGTGATTTCTTGCGTGCTAAATGGGATCGCAAAGGTATAGTTTGCTCCGCTAAGACTATACACATAAAGCCCTAAAAGCACAATAAAAACAAATAAAGCACCGATATAGTATTTGAATTTCATCGTTAATCCTTTGAATTTTTCTCTACAATTTCTCTGCAAACTATACAATATTTTGCATGTGGTTTAGCTTTTAAACGTGGAATCGCAATGGGTTCATCGCACATTTCGCAGATTCCATAAACGCCATTTTCTATTTTTTCTAAAGCATTTTCAACATATTTAAGCTCCCTATTGTGTCGCATGAATATAGAGCTATCTAGGGTATTACGCATTTGCATAAGGGCGTGGTCTGCCTCATCTAGCGATGTGCTGCGAATGTTTTCCATAGACTGCCTATGCTCTAAATTATTATCTAAAATAGCTTGTTTTTTTTCTAGCAACACATTTTTAAAATTTTCTAATTCCTCTTGTCGCATATACTCCTCTTTATTTGTGGTATGGGTGATTATTTAATAAACAAAATGCACGATAAATTTGCTCACTTAAGACAACTTTGGCAACTTTGTGGCTAAAAGTTAGTGGGGAAAGTGAAAGCTGTGTATCGCAACTTTGCACAAATGTATCTTCTAGTCCATACGCTCCACCGATGAAGAATGCAATATCGCTTTTGTTATTTAGAATCTTAGCAAATTTCAAGGAATCTAACATTACTGCATCGGGCGTTAGTGCGATTTTATAGGTGTTTGGTTTAAACACTTTTAAAAAAGCTTGCGTGTAGGATTTTTGTGCTTCACTTGCCTCTTGTTTTTGGCTATCTTTGATGGATTTTGAAAACAGATTGGTAAAAGTTAGCTTTGCGCTAAAAGTTTGGCAAAGCGTTGCAAATTCTTCACATAAATGGTCGCTTAAATCTTTGTTGTGCTTAGCGATGTAATAAACATTTAGTTTGATCATAGGAATCTTATGCTTCTGCTTTGAGATACCTCAATATTTGCGCAATGGTTTTTTTCATATCTTTGCGCTGTACAATCATATCAATTAAGCCGTGTTCTAGCAGAAATTCTGCGGTTTGGAATCCCTCTGGCAAGTCTGCACCAATCGTTTGTTTAATTACCCTTGCTCCTGCAAAACCTATCATTGCACCCGGTTCAGCCATAATCACATCTCCTAGAAAAGCAAATGACGCGCTAACACCGCCTAATGTAGGGTCACTCAACACGGATATAAAAGGTAAATGTGCTGCACTTAGCGCATTGAGTGCGGCAGATGTTTTTGCCATTTGCATTAGAGAATATGTGGATTCCTGCATTCTAGCTCCACCGCTTGCGCTGACGATAATTAAACCTTGTTCTTTAGCGATTGCGCGGTTAATGGCGCGGACGATTTTTTCACCTTCAACAGAGGCAAGCGAGCCACCCATAAAGTTAAAGTCAAATAACGCAATTTGCGCTTTGATTCCTTCAATGGTGCATTCCCCGCTAATTATGGAGCTTGGACGCCCACATTTGGTAGCGTATTCCTCAATGCGTTTTTTATAGCTTTTCTTATCAACGAAATTGAGCGGATCGTTTGGGGTTAAATCTTTATCAAATTCTATAAAACTGCCTTCATCGCACATTAAAGCAATTCTATCTTGTAATCCTATGCGCATATGAAAGTTGCATTTGGGGCAAGTGTAGTGCTGTGTAACCACTTCTTTATAATACATTAGTGCATTACAGCTTGGGCATTTTATCCAGTGACTTGGCGCTTCTTTTGGCAATGCTCTTTCGTCCTTTTTAAAATTTTTGAAAAAATCTGCAAACCCCATCTTGTTTCCTCGTATAACGCGCAGACAATAATGTAGGCGTATTTGTTAGATGATATTTTGTAAAAACAGGTGAAATTGTATAAAATTGTCTGTTAATTTTCACTAAAGATTCTAAAAAATGCAGATTTTAACAAAAGATTCTACTATCACACTTTATAGTGAGCAATTTGATGAAGCCTATCATTGCGCTAATGATGGCGCATTACAAGAAACATTGCATAAGCATATTTTGCCCGCTTTTACACTCAAGAAAGAGAATAAAAAATTAAAGGTTTTAGATATGTGCTTTGGGCTTGGATTTAATACTTTGTGCTTACGCTATATAGCGAGGAAGTTTGGCTTTAAAGGGGAAATTAACGTGTATTCCCCAGAAATAGATTCCACGCTATTATTACGATTATTAACGCACCCTTATCCTAAAGAATTAGAATCTTTAGCAATCATTCAAGCATTGCAAAAAGAGCAAGAATATTGCGAAAAAGGTTTTAGTGTTAAATTATGCTTGGGGGATGCACGGGAGATTTTGGAGGGATTTTTAAAGAATGGGAATGGCGCATTTGATGTTATCTTTCAGGATCCCTTTAGTCCTCTTAAGAATCCTAGCTTATGGACATACGAGTATTTTGAAATCCTGTATGCACTAAGCAGCAAAGAGGTAATCATCACGACATATAGCCATAATTCTTGTATGCTGTATTCTGCATTTTTAGCAGGATTCTACGCTTTTAAATTGCAGCAAATTTCTGTGCGGGATTCCATTGTTTTAACCAAAAATGCAAAATTACCAAATATAGAGTTAGATAATGTTGTCAATATTACTGCTATCAATATTGCACATAAGATAAAAACAAATCCAAAATTAAGAGGGCTATACGATTAAAGTGTGCAATAACACACTTATCGCGATAATAGACTTTGTATTGCATTATGCAATGTTTGTATTTGCTGTGTGTAAAAATCATCACGCATTTGTAAAGCGTTATTGATGGCGGTAATGTAGTATTGCAGTGCATTTTCGTCTAATTCCTGCTTAATTTTGGCTAACTCATCATTAAAGGCGGGTGTATTAAGTGCAATTTTCCACCATTTAGCATAGCTTGAATGCGTGATAGGCAGATAAGCATTGAAT
>JALEPE010000086.1 GCA_022766795.1 Helicobacter sp. | reverse complement strand
TAATTCAAAGTATGGATTATCGCAAGATTCCAATGAATCTCACGCAATGATGAAGTAGTAAATCTTTAAGTGTTTGCGGATTGCCACAATTCTACAAGTGGAATCCCGCAAGGGCAAAGTAATGAGTGTTAAACACTTCTCACAAAGGCAAAAGGCTAATTAAGCCTTAGTTCCTCTTAAGTTGATTGACGGTTTGAAGCATAGAATCCGCTGTTTGAATGGATTTAGAGTTTGCTTCATAGGCTCTTTGCCCAACGATTAAATCTGTCATCTCCTCTACAAGCTTAACATTGCTGGTTTCTACAAACCCTTGTCTTAGTTGTCCAAAGCCATTTAAGCCCGGAGTTCCTACGATAGGGTCTCCTGAAGCATTGGTATTCAAATAGAGATTATCGCCTAATGCGTGCAAACCTGCGGGGTTGATGAAATTCACGGTTTCAATCTGTCCTAGCTCATTCACTGTTGTATCATTGCCTTGCAAAACCGTTACTGTGCCGTCAGTTCCGATATTAACCTGTGTCGCATCATCAGGGATTGTAATATTCGGCACAAGCAAGTAGCCTTGAGAATTCACAACATTTCCCTCATCATCAAGCTTAAAGGCACCATCACGGGAGTAAGCAATCGTGCCATCAGGAAGTTCAATTTGAAAAAATCCATTGCCTGTGATGGCAATATCAAAATTCTGTTCTGTTTCCTTGAAGTTTCCTTGTGAAAAAATCTTTTGCACTGAAGTGGGACGCACACCCAAGCCCACTTCAATCCCTGTGGGGCTAAGTGTCGTCTCGGAAGTGCTTGAACCTGCGTATTGCAAGACTTGATGGAACAAGTCTGCAAACTCCGCCCTTTCCTTGCGATAACCAAATGTATTGACATTAGAGATATTATTTGATGTTACATCAATTTGTAATTGCTGTCCTAACATACCTGTTGTTGCTGTATAAAGTGCTCTCATCATTGGGAATCCTTTTTATGCTTTTGCTGCTAATTTTGTAATTGCCTCTGTATTTAAATCGTCCATATGCGTTTTTAATACTTTAGAATATGCTTCTACAAGGCGGTTTGTTTCAATTAATCCTGTCATTTCATAGACAACATTAATATTGCTTTTTTCCAAAAACCCTTGACGCACCGCGCCACTTTGTTCTAATACCTCACGCTCATTACTTCTCTCTTGCGGATAAGCATAGAGATTATCGCCCACTTTTTTAAGATATTTTGGATTCTCAAACGACACAACACCGATATTTGCCACCAACACCGTCTCATTAATTGTTTCATTATTTAAATCCCTCATATAAATATTGCCGTGTGAATCCACTTCAACTTGAAATCCATCAACAAATTCAATGTATTGCGGAGCATCTAAATATTCGCGCGGAAGAACGGGATAGCCCTCTTTATTAACCAATCTCCCTTGTTCATTTAAAACAAAAGAACCATCGCGTGTGTAGCGGATTCCCTCTGGTGTCTCAATCATAAAATACGCATTTTCCCGCCCAAGCGCAAAATCAAAGGTATTATCTGTAACCATCATACCACCTAATGAGCGGTCTGTAAATTCCTCCACAATTTGTGGCACACGATTCAAAGAACGATTATAAAATTGTGCTGCATCTTTAGTCTGGTCTTTAATGGGCAAAAAATCTTTAGACTGCTCATAAAGCCTCAAAAAATCGCCAATCACAACATCATCGCGTTTAAATCCGGTTGTATTTGCATTTGCAATATTGTTTGCAATCACATCTAAGCGGTCAATCTGCGTAACCATACCGCCAACAGAACTATAATATCCACCTTGCATTGTATGCCTTTTTCTAAACTTTACAAGGATTAAAGCAAAAATTATTCCAAAATATAAGATTATATAAAATCGCAATACAATTCTTGTAGAATATGTAAGAACAAGGTAAAATACATCTTACCAATTTATAGTAAGATTCCGCTTAACCTAATACCAAAGGACACTTATGCAAAACATTTCTAAACCCATTTACCTAGACAATGCAGCAACAACTTTTCCCAAAGCTCCCGGAGTGAAAGAGGCAGTGAGTGAGTTTTTAGAAAATATTGGCGCAAGTGCTGGACGCAGCGGACATTCTCTCTCCATAGAATCCGGCAGAATCCTATTCCAAACGCGCAAAAGCCTAGCGGACTTGGTAGGGCTTAAAAACTGCAAACACATTCTCTTTACTCTCAATGCCACAATGGCGATTAATACGCTTTTACAAGGCTTTTTGAAAGAAGGAGATATTGTTGTGGTTACGCAAATGGAACACAATGCAATCAAGCGTCCGCTGAATGCGCTTAAAAATAAATTGAAATTAGAAGTGCGCGAGATTCCGTGTGATTCTATGCACACATTGGACTTAAATAGCGCAAAGGAGATGTTAAAAGGCGCGAAGCTCCTAGCGTGTGCACATATTAACAATGTCAGCGGGGCGATGATTCCGCTAGAAGATTTAAGCGCACTAGCCAAAGCACACAATGTAGCTTTTTTGCTTGATGGCGCACAGAGTGTCGGCTGCGTAGAAATGAAAGAAGTGATGAGTCAAGTGGATTTTCTAGCCCTTAGTGCGCACAAAGGCTTACTTGCGCCAATGGGAGTGGGTGCGCTTGTCATAGCCGATGACTTTGCGATAGAGAGGATAGAACCGCTTGTCTTTGGCGGCACAGGAAGCTTGAGTGAGGAGGAGATTCAGCCTCTTTTTCTCCCCGATAGGTTTGAGAGTGGAACGCCTAATATGCACGGAATCGCTGGGCTTCAAGCGGGGCTAGAGTGGATTAAAAAGCAAGGAGTAGAAAATATCCATAGACACGAATTGGATTTAAGAGAGCAACTCCTTGAAGGCTTAAGCGGAATCCAAAATCTTAAGGTTTATCGCACCAAAGGGCGTAGCGGTGGAACACTCTCTGTGGATATTCCTAACTACACTCTTTCAGAGATTGGGGAGATTTTGGATAGCCGATATGGAATCTGTGTGCGTGTGGGACTGCATTGCTCTCCATCAAGCCATAAAAGCTTGGGTTCTTTTGAGCGCGGTGGCACGATTCGTCTAAGCCCGGGCGCATTTACGACAAAAGAGGAAATTGACTTTACCATCAATGCCTTGCGGGACATTGCGGAGCATAGGGGACAAAAATGATAAAGGGTTATGTTTTGGTTTTTACTACTTCTAGTGCGTTTGAGAGTGAGGCGATCTTAAAAGATTTAGGAATCACGATTAAGCTTGTGCCAACACCGCGTGAGTTTTCAAGCGATTGTGGAATCTCTGTGTATTTTGAATGCGATTCTAAGGATATTATCACAAATGCCCTAGATGGCGCAAAAATAGAATATGAAATTAAGGAAAGCAAAAATGAAAAATAACAACAATATCTCAAAGAATTTCTTGATTGCTTTGCAAAAGTACTTTTTCAAGTATTTTATCAAACCAATAATACCTATTTTATACAAGTTTAACAAGCCTCTCCCACATAAGTATAAATTCTATTTTATCACCCATCACGCCACAGGACACAATGCTATGCTATATTTCTTGCACCACTGCGGCGTTTTTATCAAGGGTGATATAGAAGATTTAGACGCTTTTTGGCGATATAAAAACAATTATGAAAGATTATCTACATTTCATACCTACTGCGCCATTAGTTTTAGCGAGTGCCATTTCAAAGGCTATCACAAATATATGCGCCTTTTCAATGCTAAAGTCCCCGCCTTACTTCTAGTAAGAGACCCAATCTCTATATTAAAATCTTGCATTAATTTTGCCGCAACTCCAAAAAATAAAATACAAATAGCAAGAGGAGAGCAAAGCAAACTCTTAGAATACCTACAATACCATGCTTACAACCCAAAAACAAAAGAATTTCATCTCTCTAACTCACCTTGCCTTAACAACATAGAATCTTATATAATACAACGCAAAGACAAAAATGCACTGCATAGTGAATTTATTTTTAATGAACTACTTTCTTCGCTTCCATATATCACGCAAAAATACTATGTAGATATGGAAGAGATAAAGGCAACAAAAGCATTTGCCACGATGCAAGATTTAAGTCAAAAATTAGGATTCCCTCCCCCAAAAGAAGAGAATAGACATCTTTTTAAAAGACAAGTATATGCGCATTTGTATTTTTTATTTCCTTTTTACCTTATAATCACTACAGAGGATTCTGAAGTTAAGCTTTTATTTACAAATCACAACAACATAAAAGAGATAAATGTTACACAAAAACTTATGCCACCTTCTTACCAAAACAATCCAAATCTAGAAAACTGCAAAGTTTTTGTAGAAACACACAAAGAGGTGCAGGAAATTTCTAGATATTTTACACAAATCCAAACTGAATTAATCGCCACATTAGAAATACTTTTAAAGATTGTAGAAATCAAGAAATCAAAAGCATTAAATGAGGAGAATGTTTTAGAATATTTTGCTTCTCACCCAAAAATTGCAAAAGATTTTAAAGCGATTTTAGATAAAGATTTGCGAGATTTAAAGGCGCAACGACCTGATATTATAGAATCGTGGAAATATTATCAGACTTTTGAGTTGTTAATGCAAGATTCTACCCTTTAGGATTCCACCGCTTCGTTGTGAGAAAGCGAAACAAACGAAGTAATCTACAACTTTAGATTCATTTTTAGCTTCTCCCTTCATCATTGTGAAGCCTCACTAGAAGTTGTGGCAATCTATAATTTTTTACCTTGCTTTTAATGATTTACTTTTTGTAAGATTATGGATTGCTACGATTCCGCTAACACAGAATCTCGCAATGACAAAAATGAATGCTTCGTTTGCTATCGTCTTATGCCAACACCGCGTGAGTTTTCAAGCGATTGTGGAATCTCTGTGTATTTTGAAGCGTCAAAGGAGAAATTTGACATAATCCCCAATGCCCTAAATTCTGCAAAGATTGAATACGAGATAAAGGAAATTTAAAAATGCAACAGGAAACCTAACCACTGCGTCATTGCGAGAAAATTTGCAAAACTCTCGTGGTAATCTATAATTTTGCATTTCTTTAAATTTCCAAATATTCCATTGCAGAGATTTTCTATGTGTAAGATTATAGATTTGTAGGATTAGTGCGACACATATAATAAAAAACTGATAGCATTTCAAAATTTAAAAAATCTAAGAAGTAAAAGTGGCTCCGGATGTAGGATTCGAACCTACGACCAAGCGGTTAACAGCCGCCTACTCTACCGCTGAGCTAATCCGGAATAAGAAAGCTCATTAAAAATGAAGTGAGATTATATAACAATCAAAATCCTATGTCAAGGGATTTTATAAAAATTTTTGTAAATGTTTAGGATTTTTAAACTTTAAAATATTACAATTCCACTTTCAAATCCACATTGTAAGGTTATTTATGGGAAGAGCGTTTGAATACCGCAGAGCCAGCAAAGAGAAACGTTGGGATAAAATGTCTAAACTTTTTCCAAAATTAGGAAAAGCAATTAGTATCGCTGTTAAAGAAGGTGGTAGTGGCGATCCAGATATGAATTCAAAGCTCCGCACGGCAATTTTAGCAGCAAAAGCGCAAAATATGCCAAAGGATAATATTGAAGCTGCGATTAAAAGGGCGTTAGGCAAAGATGGAATCCAAATCACAGAAGTGAATTACGAAATTAAAGCTCCACACGGCGCATTATTTTTCGTAGAATGTGCGACAGATAACACTACGCGCACAGTTGCAAATCTCAAAAGCTATGCCAATAAACTCGGCGGACAAATGCTAACAAACAATTCTTTGGAATTTATGTTCTCACGCAAGGCACACTTTGAAATCAGCAAAGACGGAATCGCAGATTTGGAGGAATTAGAGCTAAACCTCATTGACGCAGGATTGGATTCTATGGAAGTTGATGAGGATATTATTCATATTTATGGGGATTATACAAGCTTTGGGTCGCTTGCGCAAGCCCTAGAATCTATCCACGCAGATGTTAAAAAAGCTGCGTTAGAGAGAATCGCAACAAATCCTGTAGAATTTAGCGAAGAGCAACTCATTGATATTGAAAAATTGCTTGACAAAATAGAAGATGACGACGATGTGCAAGCAGTTTTTACAAATATTGCTTAGGTAACATTGTTACTTGCGTTTTATGGTGTTATTAAAAACTTAAGCAAAATTATTTCAAAATACGCCTGCAAAAATTTGTAAGGAGTTATTATGTTAGAAAAATTAACAAAAGAAACTTTTAAAAACGCAATAAAAGATGGTGTGTGTGCGATTGCTGTAGGAGCACCTTGGTGTCCTGATTGCCGTAAAATTGAGCCAATCGTAGGAATACTTGTGCAAGAATATGGCGCACAAGTAAAATTCTTTATGATAATGGCAGACGAAGAGGAAGCATTAAAAGATGAGCTTGGGGTGCGCAGAATCCCAACATTTATCTTTTATAAAAATGGTGTAGAAGTCGGTGAGCGTTTAGTGGAACCAAACTCTAAACCGCTCATTGAGAATGCCATTAAAGCTGCATTGGAAGCTTAAAAAACACAATTCTAGTCCCCAAAATTTTGCGATTCCTCATAATATGGAATCGCAAACTCAAAAATCTTAAAATATTGCTTGATACTTCAAATATATTGCAATCACAAATAAATATCGCGCACCTTTGCCCAGTGCAATAAAAATAATCGCCTTAAGCCAAGAATATTTATATACACCAAGCCCAAGCGCAAAAACATCGCCTACCAAGGGCAAAAAGCTAAAAAACGCATAGATAAAGCCTCTTTTTTGAATTCCTTTTTCGTAGCGATAAAGTTTTTCATACGCCCCTTTAAAGTGCGTCTGACACAAAGAATTACCAAAATACCCGATTCCATAGGTGGTTAATGCGCCAAATGTATTGCCCAATGTCGCGACAATCCACACAATCCACCAAGAATAATCCAATGCTAGAAATCCCACCACAAAAGCTTCCGAACCTAGCGGATAGAGGCTGCTTGCCAAAAGACATATAACAAATAACCCCAATAAACCTAGCGATTCTACAAAATCCAATCTATGCCTAAATCAAATTAATCATCGCTAGCAGAATCCCTAAGGGCGCAATAAAACGAATAATGAAATACCAAATCTCAAAATATATTCCTTGCAAATGCCCCTCACTCATTGCATACACGCGATCTTTTTTTAAAATCCAGCCCATATATACACACATAAATACACCAGCCAATGGCAGCATAAATGAGCTTGTAATATACGCAAACCACTCAAATAACCCTTTGCCAAAAAATGTCAAGTCCGCTGAAAATAATGTCGTATTGCTTAGCAACACCAAAATACCTAGCAAATACGCGCACAACACACTGACTAAATTTGCTCTAGAACGTTTCATATCAAAATTTTCAATCAAATAGCTATTTAAGGGTTCTAGCATAGAAACTGCGGAAGTAATTCCCGCAAAAATAAGTGCCACAAAAAATAAAAAGGCGATAACAATTCCGCTAGTTCCCATATTTGCAAAAATCAGTGGAAGTGATACAAAAACTAAGCCAACGCCCTCTGTGGGCTCTGCACCATAGCCAAAAATAAAGGTAAAAATCACAAGTCCAGCTACCAAAGCAAAGAAAAAGTTAAGCAACGCAACAATGACCGCAAAACGCATAAAATTCCCGTGCTTTGGCAATGAATTAGAATAAGTCAAAATCATACCCACACCCAAAGATAGCGAGAAAAACGCCTGTCCAATCGCTTTAACAATCACTTCAGAATTAATTTTGCTAAAATCAGGGTAGAAAAGGAATTTAAAAGAATCCCAAAATGCCTCTTGCACCATAGAATACACTAACAATCCTAGAAAAATAAATAGCAACAATGGCATTAAAATAAGATTTAACTTCTCAATCCCAGCCTTTACACCGCGGTTTAAAATATACGCGCAAATCACGACAATGACTAAATGCCAAAGCATTTGCCATAGTATTTGATTTGTTACAAAATCTCCCCATAAGCCTTTTGCACCCTCTAAGGTTGTCGGTAGTCCTAATAAACTTAAAAACATATAATGCGTTAGCCAACCCAACACCACGACATAAAAGGAAAAAATCAATACGCCAGAAATAACCATAAATCCGCCATATTTTAGGAATTTTAACTGACTCGGCGCAAATTCCTCAAAGGTTTTGATTGCATTTTGCTCACTCGCCCGACCAAAAAGCATTTCTACAATAAACACACTCACGCCAAATACCAAAAAAGCCAGCACAAACACAAGCACAAAGGCAAACCCACCATTTTGCCCCACTAAGTATGGAAAGCTCCAAATTCCGCCTAACCCGATTGCACTCCCCGCTGTTGATAGGACGAATCCCGTTTTAGAAAATCTTGCCATAAAAATCGCCTAATATTGTTTGGTTAGAAGTGTAGCGCATTTTAACGCAAAGATAAAGGAATTGTGAAAATCTATGCAAAAATTCGCGATTCCGCTTTGTTATTGTGCAATTTCATTGCTAAAATGGCTACTGCACTATTGCAAAGATCCTTCATTGTTCTTCACTTTTTGTTATTGCGAGGTATTAGCCAAAATGCACAATCCGCAAAGATTTGGGCGAGTTGCCTACATAATACGCGCTCACATTGTCTAATCCATAATGATACAAAAAGTAAATCAAACAATGGTTTTTAAAATAATTCAAAATCATAAATTGCTACGAGATTCTGCAAATTTCTCACAATCACAGAGTATAGAATCTTACCGCACTTCGCAGTATAGCGCAGTTTCTCCACTAACATTATGGTCAATGGGTTTTATAACTTTAAACTGATAGCCTAGATTCCACGATTCTAACATTGGTTTAATATCAAAAAAATCGCTATATTTGTGGTATAGACTAATAAGCATTGCCGGTTTTTGCTCTACGATTGTTTCTTTTGCGCCCTTTAAAAATTCTTGTTCAAAGCCCTCAATATCCACCTTGATAAAGCCAACTTGGAGCTTTTTCTCTCGCACAAAGGAATCTAGCGGGATAATTTCAATCTCTTCATATACACCATTATTAGGCAACACCACGCTTGAGCCTGCACCCTGAATGCCAATTTTCTCTTTAGATTGCTTTGCTCCCAAGCCCTTATGCACAGGTACAATGCGTTTTGCCTCATTAAGTTTAATTGTCATTAGCATTGCATCATAGTTTGATTGCACCGCTTCAAAGGCATAGACTTTCTTGCGTGTGTATTCTTGCAAAATCAGCGCACTATCCCCAATATAAGCACCAGCGTCAATAATGTCTTTGTTTTCTAGGGCTTTTAAGTTACAAATAGCCCCCCCGCACACTAAGCCCCAAATGATACCAAAACACCGATTCGTGAAACATTTGAAACGGGAGATAATAGCCATCATAGTAATACAACTGCCCCGGTAAAATCTCAAAAATATTGGGATAAAACTCTGTGTGGATTCTATGAAGCATATCAATTTCATCTGCGTTTAATTGCGTGATATTTTGTTGATTGCAGACAGCAATTCTTAAACGCGAAATAACGCGGTAGATTGTCGTAATGCTCTCTTTATCCAAGCCTTGTGTTAAAAGGACAAGTTTTTCTAGAAATTTAGAATCCTCTAACATTTCTTTGACAAAATCCACTTGCATTTGCCAATTTGCCACTAAGCCAAAATTATGTCCATTTTGCGCCATTATTTACCCCTTTTAGCCTTCGCCGTTTTCAGCTCTATATTGCGCGATTCTAACTCTTGAAGCTGTTTTTGTAAATCTTCAATTATTTGATTTTTGTTCTTAATAATCTCATTTTCACACACCAATACTTCTTTAATCAGTCTAATTGTTTCTTGCTGCATACCATCACATTGAGTAATATAATGTGCAAGTTTATCAAAAGGACGATAATAAGGGTCATAATTTGGCATTTCCTTAATGATATTTAAAAATACATTAAACGCAAGATCAAAATAATAATCTGGTCCCAACTGCGTTTGAAAATGGATAAATGCCATTGTCTGTTCCCTAAAACGATTCAAAAATCCGGTCACAATCACTTCCATATTTGGCGTGTCATTAAACGACTTAATAAAATCTAAAAAATACAATTTTTGGATAAACCAACTCACTGCCACATAAAAATGTTTGGTAAGCAACAAATCTCCACCCAATGCTTCAAAAAGTGGGCGCAAGAATCCGGGCAAAAATACTTGCTCCGCATTGCTAGCGTAATTTGTTTCTCCATTGGTGCGGACACGATAATTAATGAGTTTTTCTGGCAACATATACATCGTATTACATTGCAAAATTAAGCACACGCCAAAGAGATTATCCTCACGCATCACCTGATTTAAGAATCTAAGCTTAATATCTTGCAAAAATTTAAAATCAATGAAAACCTGCCACACAAAAATCGCCGAACCACAGCCTGTATCCACACTATGCTTTAGCCAATCCGCGGGCGTAATGGCGCGCTCTGGCTTTAGAATTCCTAAATCCTTAATATGCTCGCCTAAATGTAACACACCCTCATCACTCATTTTATTGAAATTAAACCATACCAAACTATTGCCTTTTGCACATTGCACAGAGCGGCTTACTAAATTGCTTTGGCATATATCATCAGAATCCAAAAAGTAAATATAGCCAATAGCACTTGGAGTTAGCCCACCCTTAGCAGCCTTTGTCTGCTTATACACTGCCCCGATTCCAAAAGGATTTGCACCTTCTATATTAAATACACTTAAATTGCCCTGCGATTCCTTTTTTTGAAAATTAAAAACATTACCAAAATAATCAATCCCAATATTTCTAGCAATAGATACACCCTCGTTTAATGGCTTGACAATCACGCTTATGCGCGGATCTTTTGTGGCATATTCTAAGGATACTTCCACACAAGGCGCATAATGACCATCGTGGATAATTAAAATCTCTAAGTCTTGATAATCTTGGTTGAGTGCAGATTCCACACATTCCCTAAAATACGTGATAGGCGTATTATACACAGGAATGACGATTCCAACTTTTGGCAAATGCTTTTCTCGCGCTTTTGTTGTTGTTTTTGTTGCTTTAGGTGTTTTGGTTGTTTCTGCTGTTTTAGTTTTCGCCATTTTCTCTCCTTAAGTTTCGTAATTATAACATAAGCGATGTTTAAAGGTGAAATCCCATTTCCCGCGCACCATCAAAGTTAGATTTCAGCTCTCTTTTAATTTCATTCAAAAAGCTTTGCGTGCTAAATTCCGGCGTTTTAAGGCTTGCAATGGCATACGCAGTATTTTTCACCACAAGCGCAATTTGCCCTCCGCTTAGCGTATATTCTGCAAGTTTTTTAATATCAAAATCTTTTGCATAAGGCGCATTTTTAGGTAGCAGTTTCTCCCATAAACGTATTCGCTCATCAAAATTTGGTTTTTTAAATTCAATCTTATAATTAAATCGTCTTGAAAATGCTGTATCTAGCGTTTCTAAAAGATTTGTTGTTGCAATTAAGATTCCATCAAACTTTTCAATTTGCTCCAAAAAAATGTTTTGCATTTGGTTGTGCATTTTATCCGCACTGCCCGCGCTACTCGTGCTTCGCGTGCTTAGAAATTGATCTGCTTCATCTAAAAGTAGAATCGGGGTTTGCTTAGAAGTGGCACAAAGCTCTTTATAAGATTCAAAGATTTTTCGGACATTTTTTTCACTCTCACCCACATACATAGATAGAATCTTAGAGCAATCAAAGCTAAGCACAGATTTTTTAAGCGACTTTGCTAAGGCTAAGGCGGTGAGTGTTTTACCTGTCCCCGCTGCACCATAGAATATGATTTTCGCATCAATCCCACGCTTTTTGTCCTTAATCCCCCAATCTTTTAATCTTTGCAATACCTTTAAATCCATTTGTTTTAACAAAACCTCTAAAGTTTCTTTCGTGCTTGGACTTAGCACCACATCATTTAAACTCGCTTTGGGACGCACAAACTCAAAAATCTCTTGGTCTTGTACGAGCGATTCTAAACTAACACGCTCTTTTTGGCTATGGTTTTGAGGGTGGGTAATTTTTTTAAGCATTGCATCGGGAATAAAAAATGTCCGACTCACGCCACCAAAAGGATTTAAAATCTCATCATAATCCACTAAACCCTTCTCCACTAAGGCACTTTTATCATCTAGCAAGGCGCGGTTTTTCATTCTTTCATAATCATTTAAACTCACAAGATTTATGAGTTCATTGAGTTCTCTCCCCTCACTCTCTTTACCTAAATATTCCTCCCTAACCAATGCTAAGAAAATCACTTTTTCCTGCGCATTTAAGCGTGCTTCCTGGCAAATATGCTCCACGCTTAGCTTCTCCTTAGTTAGCATTAAACGCTCTTGGATTCGCTCTTGCAGACTTTTGTATTTTTGCAAACCCTTTTTAAGTAGGGGTGAGGTGTGATTGTCTTTTTTATAGGGACTTAGGCTATGGAGCAATGCAATGCAAGAAAATTGGTCTTTTAAATATTCTAAATGATCGCTATAAGGGGCAATTTTAGGAAGCTTTGGATTGATTCCACCCTCTTCTAGCAGTTTCAAGAAACTTACGCTTAAAGAAAATGTCATATTTAATAATTCTAAAAGCACTACTTCTTGACTTAGATTCTTTAAAAAACTATGCTGTGCAATCCAACCTAGCTCCAATAGGTTCTTAACTAATGGTAAGTAATGCAAAATTTCAATGGAATCTTGAGGGGCAAAAAGTGCATGTATCATATCAATACAACTCACTTCATCGTTGCCCTTTAATAACTCCTCTGATAGATAGCGCAGTATCAAGGCTTCGTCTTGACTGCATTTTAAAAAAGGATAAACTTTGGTTTTATTAATGGGATTTTGTAAAAAATCAACTAAATACTGCATATATGCGCCTCGTCATCATAAGGATCTAAATGTGTAATCACAATCCACTTACCTTCCAAGCTCTGAATCTTGCACTCTATGGAATCTGCAACATCGTGTGCGTCCTTTAATAAAATCGTATCATTAAAAACTAAATGCACTTCTACAAAATTTGTATCACCGCTTTGACGCGTTTTTAAGTCGTGATAGCTCGCAATCCTCACATTAGATTCTAAAACTTCTCGAACTTTTTGCAGTTTTTCCTCGTCTAAGGCACGATCTAGTAACACCAAGACGCCCTCTTTTAACAGCCCAAAGGCAGAGTAAGCAACATAGATTCCAATTCCGATTCCAAAAATCGCATCAATCATTGTAAAGCCTGTAATTTTAACAAGCACTAATGCCACAAGCACTACACCATTGCTTAAAATATCGGTTTTATAATGTAACGCATCGGCTTTAATTACCAAATTGTTACTTATTTTAGCAATCCTATTTAAGTATAAAACGAGCAAAGTTGTAACAATTAGTGAACACACCATTACATAAAGTGAAAAATCTAGTTGTGTAATGGCATTATCTGTGAAAAACTTTTTTACCGATTGATAAACAATGAAAATGCCTGACACTAAAATCACGCTTCCCTCAATCACCGCTGCTAGCGATTCTGTCTTACCTCGTCCATAATTAAACTCTAAATCAGCTGGCTGCTCAGCTTTTGTAACAGCGTAGAGATTAAAGAGTGAAGCAGACAAATCTAACAAGGAATCAATCGCACTTGCTAGAATCGCTACCGAACCACTTAGAATTCCGGCAATAAATTTCACGCAAATTAATACAAATGCTGTGCAACTTGAAACCAATGTTGCTTTGCGTTGAGGGCTTAATTTTGATTGTTTTGTTGGAATCCCACAATGTAAAAAACTTTCCTGACTCATAAAACACCTCAAATAGGGGGTAGAACATACAATGGGTTAAGCTCTGTGCTAAAAATTTCTAAATTTAGCACCTTTGGCAAAGCAAAGGGTGCAATAGGTGGAATTGCATTAGGCGCATTGTAGGTTTTAAGCAAAATATTAGGCGATGTGTGAAGCTCTGCGGTATGGGTTTCCACATTTTCTTTTACAAAATAACAATTCCCATACGCTTTAATGGGAGAATTATTATTAAAATAAAATGCATCTGTCGCGTAAAGTGCAATATTTTTAGTGATTTGTAAGGTTTTAGCAAAAAGATAAATAAGTTTCAACGCCATAAAACTTCCAGGTCCGCGCACAAAATACAATTCTTTAAATTTCACGCCCTTATTTTCAAATACCACAAAAAATGGCACAAGCCCATCACTAAGTGGAATCTCAAGCGTATGGGATTCCACTAAATTGCAACTTGTATCATACACACCAATAAGCGTTGGTGCGTTTGCAACATTAGGTAGAATTAGAATTTTACGCATTTTGCAAGGCGTATTCATAAGCTTCCTGTAATTCCTCTGTCTCTAAAATCTCGTAAGCCTCACTATTTTCAAAAAGTTTTTTTGTGAGTAAATGGTTTAATTTATGGCTACCCGCATAGGATACATAAGTCCCAAAAAGCGGAATCCCAAGCAATGCCATATCGCCAATAGCGTCTAAAATTTTATGGCGCACAAATTCCTCTTTATAGCGCAAGCCTTCTTTATTTAAAATGCTTGACTCATCTAACACAATTGCATTTTCTAACGAACCTCCAAGTGCTAAACCAATAGAACGCAAATATTGCACTTCGTTTAAAAAACCAAAGGTTCTAGCCCGTGCAATCTCTTCTTTATAATTTTTGGTAGAGAAATTAAAAATATAATGTTGCGTACCAATTGCAGGGTGTGGAAAATGAATAGAGAAGTCAAACACGCACACACTACTAGGTTCAAAGCGCACAAATTTATCACCTTCTTTGACTTCAATGGGTGATTTAATTTTTAAGATTTTTTTTACAGCATTTTGCTTGACAATCCCTGCTTCCTCTAATAGCATACAATATCCAATACTACTGCCGTCCATTATCGGAACTTCCTCATTATCTAGGGTAACTTTGACATTATCAATACCATAGGCGTGAATTGCTGAAAGTAAATGCTCAATCGTAGAAACTTTATGTCCATCTTTTGCAATCACCGTTGCCATTGTCGTATCTACTACACTTTCGGGCTTTAAAGGGATACTCACCCCTACATCACTGCGATAAAAGTGGATTCCACAATTTTCATCTAATGGCTCCAACACCATTTTAACCGGCACCCCCTTATGCAATCCGATTCCAACTAATTCTACTTTTTTTGCAATTGTTTGTTGTTTCATCTTAATTCCTCAATAATAATGGAATCCTGTTTTTTATAGACTTTGTTATAGGGATATTGTAGCAATGTTTTATCAAGGATTTCACCTTGAAATAAAATGTTCCCCTCGCCCACTTTTCCTAAAATCATATAAGTGCCATTGCAAAATACATTCCCACTAATGACACCAAAAATCTGCACATTTCCATCACTTTGGATATGTGCGCCACTATTAATGCGTCCAAAAATCGTAATATCACCCCGTGTAATAATTTCCTCACCACTACGAATCGTGCGGTGCAAAACAAGTGTATCCTGTGTATGTGTAGAATCTAATAGGGGCAATTCTAGCGCACTTTGAGATTCCGCATTAACCGCAAAATTAGTGTTTGCAGTTTGCGCAGGGCTAATAGAATCACGCATTTGCGTTTGTGCTACATCAATACTTGCAACTTTATGCGATTCCTTCATCATATTAGATTCTAACCCTAATTTTTCTGTATTATTGGCTTGAACGAAATGAAAACCCTCTGCATTTAAATACTCCAACAAAGGCGCATGATGTTCCTTTAGTGGATATGCAAAAACCAGCAAAAGACTTTTTAATAATTCTAAATTTTTTGCAATATATGCAATTGTCTCCTCTGTATCACCCTCTACAAAGATAAATGCACGAAAATTTTTCTGCCTTGTTTTTACCATTCTCTGCCCTTAGATTTTATCAATAATCGCCTTTGCTTCTGCAATCACATCTGCAATGTTGAGTTTAATCCATTGTGCATCCATCCACTCAGCATTCCAAACTTCATAGCCCTGCACCAAAACACTAAAATGCAAGTGGTCGCCAAGTGCCAAACCAGTATTTCCAGTCTTTGCAATCACTTCTCCTGCTTCCACTACATCCCCCACATTCACATTAGATGTTGTTAAATGCGCATACAGAGTAGATAGCCCAAGCCCGTGATTAATAACAATCGCATTCCCATCAATCCCCACAAACTCATTTAGTGTAACAATGCCCCGATTGCTTAAAAGGACGGGAGCCTGTTTAACGCTTGCCAAATCTAGCCCCATATGATTGGATTCACTGACAAACTCACCCTTGTATGTAAATGTGCGATGGTCCCCAAAACTCGCCATTACTGCACCATTGCGTAAAGGCGCAAAGGGCTTAATGGGGAATTCACTGACAAGCGATTTTGTATCCAAAAAGAGTCCGGCACTCAGGACACGATTAAAAGTATCCTCACGCACTTCCTCGTTGATGTAGCGAAAAATTGCAAGTTTATCACTAAATTCTGCTAAGTTCCTCTCTCCAATTTCTTGCACCAAACTAGAAATTTTGCCATCAATAAATGCGTCTGTTAGCGGAATCGTGGAATCTTTATACTGCTTTTTTTGCTGAAAATAAGGAATCGGCACAACACTTACATTCCCTGCAAAATCTTTCGCAATAATTTTTGGCGCAAAATCATTATGCAACTTAGACCACGCAATAAGCGCAATGTAGAATCCGTCTTTATAGAAAGGTTGCGCGTCAAACTCTAAATTACCATTTGTGATTTTAATCCTTTCTAAATGCTCATCTACTGCACGAAAAATCACAAGTGCGCTACCGCCTTGCGTAACCTTATAAGAATTTGCAACTATTGCTAATTCAGGCTTCTTAGTATCAATCGCAATACGGAATTGCTGTGTCGTTGTGTTCCCTTTAAAGAAATTCCAATTACTTGTATCTTTCACACTTACTTCAAGAATTAACGATTCTGCATTAGGCTTGATATTTTGTGGCTTTTGGATTCCGATACAAAAGCTCTTTGTTGGGGATTGTGTGATAATATTTTGCACCAAAGGCGCAGTGTTTGCATTTTTAGCGAGGCACACTGCATTCTGTGTCGTTAAATCCTGCACATCAAGAGGGATTTTTTGCCCATTTTCTACAAGCGCGACACTATAACTTTTGATACCAAAATTATCGCTAATTTCAATAGGAAAGCTGTCTTTTAGATTCCAACTTGCCGACTCTTTAATGGTGATTTTTGGGGCTTCACGCTCAAACGAATCTGCACTCAATGCAAAAATACCAAAGCCAATTAATGCGACAATAACCACCAACCCTAGAATTTTGACAAATCCACCACGCATTTGTGTGCCATATTTTTGCGTGTTTAAAACTTGCATATTTTTCCTTGAATTATTTTTGCTTAAAATTCTCGCGATTCTAGCCAAAAAGTGCTTATTTACAAGTAAAAATAGCTAAAAATATAAATTTTATTCTTTAAAAATCTAAAATCTTTTTATCTTGAATAGGCGATATATTTTATTTGTTTGATTTTTATTCGGTTTTTGTCTCTAAAATTTCCTCCACCACAAATTTACCTTTTAACATTTCTAAAGTTTTCTCTCCAAACCCTTTGATATTACCAAGCTCATTAATAGACTTAAAGGGCTTGATAGCGCAATAATCCAAAATTGCCTGCGCTTTGACTTCCCCGATTCCCTTAACCTGCATTAATTCTCCTTTGCTTGCCGTGTTTAAATTCACCGCGCCAAACAACCACGAAGCCATTAATAGCCATACAAATAAAAATTTCATTGACATTATTTAAAAATTAAGATGTTTTTATTGTAACGCATTTCAAAAATATTCCACTCTTTTTTATTAAAATTTGTAAATTTTTTACACACTACCCATTAATAGTTACAAAAATAAACATAAAAAAATGCACGTTATAGTTAGGTAAATTGGCAAGAATATAAACCGCTTCATTGCGAGGCAATGCGAAACGCAACAAAGCAATCCATAATCTTGTAAATAGAAAAATTCACCACTTAGTCATTGCGAGAAGCCGTAAGGCTTCTTGGCAATCCATAATTTTGCATACCAAAGATTCTACAATGGAATCCCAACAGCGATATATTACTGAATTTATAGAATACTATTTTAAATCCCTAAAACTTCTTTTTCTCCACATCGGATTTGATTTGCAAGGCACTTGCGTCAATCTGTTTGCTAACATCTAATACACTATGCACGATTTGCTTATTCTCCTCCGTGGCGTCGTTAATGGCGTTTGTGGTTTCATTGATTTGATTAATGCCTTGCTCTTGCCCCTTAATGGATTCCGCCATATCATTAATAGACTGCACAAGGAGATTTGTATTTGCCTCAATCTCACCTAAGCTTTTTTGTGTGCGTTCTGCAAGTTTGCGCACTTCATCGGCAACAACCGCAAAGCCCCTGCCGTGTTCCCCAGCCCTTGCCGCCTCAATCGCTGCATTGAGAGCTAAAAGGTTTGTTTGATCTGCAATATCCCGAATGATACCGATGACATTTTTAATATCCTCTCCCTGCGCAATCACATCGGAAGTGCGACTTGAAACACTTTGCATAGAATCGGTAATGTCTGCCGCTAAATCCACCATTTTGCCGAGCGCACTTACTTGCTTCTCCATAGAATCAAAAAGCGTATTCATCTGTTCTGTTTGGCTGTTGGACTGATTAGCGAGATTGCTAGAGAGATTAAGCTCATCTTTGAGCATTGAGCGCATCATCTCGCCGAGATTAGAGATTCCGCTTAGCAAATCCTTTGCCTCGTTTTGATAATGTCCTACTTCTAACCGCTTCGTAAAATCATAATTCGCAAACTCTGTTAGCACTTCTGTGGCTTTGGTAAGCAAAGTATGCAAAGAAGTCTTTAGTTGCTCAATCAAAGAAACAAGGGAAATGAGTTGAAGATTGTTTGGTTTAGAGGTAATTTGTCCGCTAAAATCACCCTTTTCAATGCGATTCACAACTTCTTGCACTTGCTTAATCACCTCATTGTTAATTTTCAAATTCTCTTGCGTGTTGTGAATTTCTTTATTTAATACTCGCGCCATTGTGCCGATTTCATCTTTACTTGCAATATGGATTGGCGCAATGGAATCCCGTTTGGAATTGACATATTCACAAAATTCAAGAACTCCTTGTTGCAATTTCGTGATATTGTTTTTGAAGTATCGCCCCACAAAAACTGCAAAAACAATGCCAAAAATCACAAAAACAACGCCCAGAATCAAGGAACGCCAAAAAATCATATTAAGAGATTCATAAGCCTCACTCGCAGAAATTTGACTAATCACGATATAACCCAACTCCGGAAGCCTCGTTGCCACTGCAATTTGCTCCACCTTATCCTTATCCACATAAGTAAAGACGGATTTCGCATTGCTAAGCATATCTTTTGCAATGTCGCGCACACCGCTTAAATCACTAAGAGACGATGTGCCCATAAGCTTTCTATCAGGGTGCAAGATAATCTTACCGCTCGTATTCACCACAAAAGAATAACCGCTCTTACCGATTTTCTCTTTTGCGATGAAATCCGCTAATGCTTCCACAGAAACACCAAGTCCTGTTGCGCCAACAAATGTGCCTTTATCGTCCAAAACTTTATAATTGACAAACAAAGATTGCTTA
Source organism: Helicobacter sp. (assembly GCA_022766795.1). GTDB lineage: Bacteria > Campylobacterota > Campylobacteria > Campylobacterales > Helicobacteraceae > Helicobacter_D. The sequence goes on along the minus strand of JALEPE010000086.1, from coordinate 491 downwards.
CCACTTACTCTATCAGCGTCAATGTTTAAAACATAATCACCCTTTGCGTTTTGCAAATCCAAAAACCAGCTATCTTTACCTTTTATATCAAGTATAGATTCCAGACTCCTGCTAGAATAAAACTTCGCAGTCTTAGCAGAAGCAAGAAAGGTGGTAAAAGCTCCAAATGCCTTTTCAATGGCTTGTTGATTTTTGAAAAACAACTGCTCCCAACCCTGTAATTGCGCACTCTCCCCGCCTTCAATCCACTCCAAAATATAGGCATTATGCGCCATTGCATTAGAAGCACTCAAATAAATGCTCAACTCTTTATCCACGCGCAAGGCGACTTTCTCCCCCGCAAGAGGCAATTCATAGTTTTCAAGCTTGTTTTTGATAAAGCTTGCATTCGTGGAATAATTCAAAAAACTAAGTGTTGCAACAACAATACAAACGCATAGACAAATAATCGCAATTAACTTGCTACCAATAGACGACATATGACAATCCTT
>JALEPE010000030.1 GCA_022766795.1 Helicobacter sp. | reverse complement strand
TTTCACCCTTGACTTCCTTTTCACCAATAATCTGGAAGTCAAACTTCTTGTGTAAGTTTATTACCTGCTTATTACTTACAAAAACCTCTAAGCACAACTTTCTAACCCTCAATACATTAAAGGCATAAAATAAACTCACTTGCTCCAAAATGCGTCCGATTCCACTAAGTTTTAAGTTTGGATTGCTAAAGAATCCAAACTCCACTTCCTCACTATTTTTCTTGCTAAAATTAATGCTTCCTAATCCAACCCCACAGAATCGCAAAAGAAAATATTGTTTTTTAGGATTCTGTTTTAAAGATTCTATAAATACTAAATGCTCTTGCAGTGAAATTTCCTTTTGATTGTAGAGGTTTTTAGCAAAATTTTTACGCCTTTAACAGCCCAAGCACTCTTGCAAGCACTGCGCCTTCACGCAATCCCTCGTCTAAAACCAAACATTCCTCAAATCCCAATGTTTCTATAAAGCAAGTAAATAGCGCGATTCCATAAGGCACAACATCCGCCTTATATTTCCCTACGCGTGCAATTTGCGATTCTGTATCTAGTGCTGAAAATATCGCTAAAACCTCATTAAAATCTTGCTTTGTAAGCTCTTTGCCAAATACCGCCTTGGGATCATATTCTTGCAATCCCAATTTAAGCGCACACACGATTGTAGGGGTTCCACTATTTGCCACCACAAACTTTGGAATTGCACCCTTTTTCTTGCAAGATTTCATAAACTCTACGATAGGTGCTAAAAACTCATCACTTTGCGCTAATAATTGTGCAATATTCCCATAACGATCCTTTGCGCTTACGATTCCAATCTCAAAGCTTCTAGCAAATTCAATTTCACTCCCCGTAGAGTCCTTTCCACACACAATAAACTCGCTACTTGCACCACCCATATCAATCAATAAAAAGCAATTACTGCTAAATTTATAATTGTTCTTTCCAATACTTCGCATTGCAATTTTTGGGGGCAGAGCCGTAATTTTTGCTTCCATTGCCCCATCAATTACTTGAAATGCGATTCCACTCTTTCTAAAAATCTCTTGCAAAACCTGCTCTCTATTCCTAGCCTTGCGCATTGCTTGTGTTGTGAGTGCAATAACACAATCAGATTCTACAATCTCCAAAGTTTCACGCATTTTAAGTAGATTATCCACAATGCGCGCCACAGCTGCGTTACAAATCTCTCCACTACTCTCCAAACCCTCAGCTGTGCGCACATTTGCGTCAAATGTTTTCAGTGCAGTGTATTCTAACCCCTTAATACCTTTTTTTGCATCTCCACTCACACACATACGCACTCCGCGCAGGGAATTACTCCCTAAATCAATACCGATAAATTCCTGCTCCATTATTTCCCTTTCTCTATTTATTATGATTGTATCAATCAAGATTCCACTCTTGGTTCCAATATGATTGTAAAGCAATGTGTGCCTTCTTTATAGACATATTCTAAAGCAAAATAGTGTAACTCTAAAACTCCTTTGATGATTCCAAGCCCAAGCCCATAACCTTGAATTAAAGTGTGTGCAGAATCGCGCGCAAATGGTTCTAAATAATAATCAATATCTTTTTCCAACGCATTACCAAGATTCTTGACGCTAATGCGTTGATTATCTGCTATAATATTAATTTTACCACTACTTTTATACTTTTTTGCGTTTTCAATGAGGTTTTTTAATGCAATGGATAAAAACTGCAAGTCTCCAGTAATTTTAAAATTCTGCACGATTACGATTTCTAAAAGCTCTTCCTCTAAAAATAACTGCTCTAATGTCTTAAGCAGCAAAGTTTCCACATCAAATGTTTCTAAATGTAATAAATCTCTACCTTCTTGCACTTTTTCAAAAGTTAGAATCTGACTTGTTAGCCCATCAAGGTTACTAATACATCTTTGTAGCACTTCTTTTTGTGGATTTTGTCCCATTAATTCTAAGGCTAATTTTGCCTTGGAAATAGGTGTTTTTAGTTCGTGTCCGATATTGCGTAGCACAAATGTGCGTATCGCCATAAGTCTGGAAATCTTTGCACACATCGTGTTGAAACTCTGCGCTAATTCGGCTTGCTGCGGCTCTTTTGGAATCGGGATTCTAACTTTATAATTCCCCCCTCCAAACGCATCTAGCGCACTTTGCAAAACTCTCAAGGGCTGCAATAATGTTAAAATCATCGCAAAGGTTAAGAGTAATACTAAAAATCCCAAAAAAAGCCAAATATTTAAACCAATTCCATTTGTTAATTCCTCGCTAAAATCCTTAAATGCTACAAACTCAACACCCAAATATTCTAAACTGAATCCATAATTTTTCTGAAATTTAAATAATTTAATTTCTGCAAAAGAATCGGTATTATCTAATAAAATTATCGCATTTTTCGGAATTCCGGACGTAATCGTATAGCCAAACTCATTGCTAACATTTTCCAAGCGTATGAAATTTTGACGCATTAGCTCCAGTAAAGATTGTTGTGCGAAAAAGACAACCTGCTTTAAAATAATTTCCTCATTTTTTCTTAAATTATTGATATTTGTTAAGTAGGTAACAATGCCTCCAATTCCAAGTGATAGGATAAACAACAGATAAATCTGAACAAATAAAGGTGGAATCCACTTGATTTTTTTTAACATTTTTACTCGCAAAATTTATATCCTATGCCCCAAATAGATTGAATGTATTTTGGTGTTTTTGCATCATCGCCAAGTTTTGCGCGAAGATTCCTAATATGTGTGTCAATGCTGCGCAAAGAAGAATCTGGTGCAATCGCAGAAATAGCTTGAGAAAGCGCACTGCGTGAAAACGGCTTGCCTTTATTAGACAAAAGCAAAATGAGAATCTCAAATTCCGCAGGCGTTAATTCCACTTCAAACCCACCTACATTTACCTTATGTTTCGTGCTATCTACTTCTAAATCCTTATACACAATACGCTGATTTTGCGTGTAACGTTTCAATAATGCATTAATACGTGCGACGAGTTCTATTGGCTCATAAGATTTAGCTAAATAATCGTCTGCCCCGTTTTGGAATCCTAATATTTTACTACTAATATCTCCACGCGCAGAAGACATAATAATGGGCATATCACTAATTTGCCGGATTTTCTCGCACAATTCTAAGCCGTCCATCACAGGCAACATAATATCTAATACAGCTAAATGGAATCCCCCCTGTTTTACCCATTCTAGCGCAGTATTTGGATTATCTGTTGTTACTGCTTCCATACCGCTTTGGCGTAAATAATCTTGCAATAATTTTTGCATATCCAAATCGTCTTCTACAATTAAAATTTTATACATTGTCTTACCCTAATTATTCCTAAGATGTTCTATTAAATGTCCAGTTCGCTCACTACCAATGATTTCAACCACAGCGCGATAAAATGTAATTTCAGATTGAATAAATTGCTCACTCAACTTTTTAAATGCTTCTTCATAAGTCGTCATATCTGTATTTCCATTTTGCAATGCAAGCAACATTTTATCCCTAATAAGATGACTATTGCGCGCATAAGCACGACTTTCTGCATAAAAATCCACCATTGCTACCTTTAGTGATTCCTTAGTTTTATCGTCAAATTTCATATTTTCTAAAGTGTGAAAGATATTATCCGCAAAACAAAGCTTAACCGCACAACAAAGCATAAAAATAAAACGCATAAGATTCCTTCCCTTGACTTTTGGCGAAATTTTACCGCATATATGTTAATATTGTATCAACAAAAATTATAAATCTTGGAATGAATCTTGCTTTAGCTTCAAGAAAATTTTAGCAAATAAGGATAGCGCAATGAAAAGGATTTGCAAAGTTTTAGCGCTTTTTGCACTACTAACACTACCAGCATTTAGCACAAAGGTTAGTGATTTAGCAAATATAGTTGGAGTTAGAGACAATCAACTGATTGGATATGGTTTGGTTGTAGGTTTAAATGGAACGGGGGATAAAACAACTTCTACATTTACGATGCAATCTATCTCTAATATGCTAGAAAGTGTCAATGTAAAAGTTGATCCTAATGACATTAGCTCCAAAAATGCGGCTGCAGTAATGGTTACAGCAAAATTACCAGCATTTGCGCGACAAGGGGATAAAATTGATATTTTGGTCTCAAGTATCGGTGATGCAAAATCATTAGAAGGTGGGACACTTCTCTTAACGCCACTTAGCGGATTAGATGGCAGAATCTACGCCGTTGCGCAAGGTGCAGTTGGAATCGGGGGTAAAAGTGAGAGGGGCGGAAGCGCAAACCACCCACTTGCTGGAGTTTTATCCAATGGTGGAACTGTGGAAAGAGAGGTTAGTTATGATTTGTATAACAAGATTAACGCAACACTAAGTCTAAAGGAATCCAATTTCCAAAATGCGCTTAAAATTCAAAATAGCATTAATGCCTCTTTTAATAATGCGGCTACACAAAATACAGAATCGCAACAAGCAATTCCACAAATCCCTATTGCAACAGCCGTTGATCCACGCACAATTAAATTACAGCGTCCGCAAGAAATGAGTATGGTAGAGTTTCTAGCGCGTGTGCAAGAAATTGATATTGACGCGATAAAAGAGGATAAAATCATTATTAATGAGCGCACAGGCACAATCATTGCAGGTATGAATGTAGAAGTTACACCTGTGGTTGTAACACACAATAACATCACGATTAAAGTTAGCAATGAAGTCATTAATGACCCAGAAGCAGTTAATATGGGTAGTGGGGCAACATTTAGCGCACAAGAAGCAATGGTTAGTGCGCAAAATAATCCTACAATCTCAAGCGTTACACGCGCATTACAAAGAATGGGTGCAACACCAAAAGATATGATAGCGATTTTGGAAACAATGAAAAAAGCGGGCGCATTCCACGCGGATTTAGAAATTATTTAAAGGATAGGAAATGATTGATTTTAGTGGTATTAGCGGATATTCTAAGGAATTACTTGACGCGGCAAAATCTACACCAACAATTACAAAAACCGATGATGATTCAAGACTTAAAGAACAAACAGATGCATTTGAAGCGTTGATTATCAAACAAATGTTGGATACCGCGTTAAAAATGGACGAATCTCTTTATCCAAAAGCTCCCGGACACGATATTTATCATTCTATGTATAAAGATACATTATCTGAATCTCTTAGTGGAAGTTTTGGATTTAGTGATTTATTGTTTGATTATTTGAAAGATTTACAAAGCAAACAAGGCACAAAATAAGGCACAAAGGTGATTGATCAAAATTTACTAGAATCCTTAAGTAGTAGTGATAAGGAATCTTTTGCGCGTGGGTTAAAAGAGCTTATCACACAAACTTATCAAGTTGAAAAAGAGTTTGTAGAGTTAAAAGCACTCTTTGAGGAAGTGCTAGATGTTTTACCGACGGCAGTTTGGGTGCTAGAAAGTGAAGGTGAAATATTTTATCAAAATAGCCTTGCTTGCGAGATTCCAGAAATTTTAGAAAAGTTAGATTTCTCACAAAACAATCGTCAGGAAATTGAATTAGAATCTCAAAGAGGCACACAAATCTACCTTGTGCAAACCAATACAAAGTTAAATAAGCGCATTATTTCTGCTACTGACATTACAAGCGAAAAGCGGCGCGAAAGACTTGCGTCGATGGGACAAATCTCTGCGCACCTTGCTCACGAAATAAGGAATCCCATAGGCTCTGTTGCCCTACTTGCTTCTACACTGATTAATCGTGTAGAAATGAAAAATAAATCCCTTGTTTTAGAGATTAAGAAATCCATTTGGCGCGTGGAGAGAATCATCAAGGCAACATTGCTATTTTCTAAGGGTGTGCATTGTAATAAAACAAGCATAAACCCGCAAGTCATTAAAGACGCACTAGACGAATCTATTAGTCACTACACTTATGCAAAAAATATTGTATTTAATTTTCATTTTAAAAACACACCACTCATTGCAGATTTTGACTTATTATGTATTGTGTTGCAAAACTTTATCTTTAATGCCATTGACGCTATTGAAGAAGGTGAATGCGAGGATGGAATTGTGGATATACATTATTTGAATGCGGACAATTTCGCAGTTTTTGAGATTTATGACACAGGCAAAGCCATTGAGAATCCAGAGATTTTATTTGAACCTTTTAAAAGCACAAAACTAAAAGGCAATGGTTTAGGTCTAGCACTCTCTTTACAAATTATTGAAGCGCACAATGGTAATATCACGCTTTTACAAAATGGCAAAAAAGGTTTCAGTATCAAAATTCCACATTCTTAAATTTTTTCTTAAATCTTTTGATTTTTACATTAGGGCTTAAGGCATTTTTTGCTAGCATTCATTCCATATAATCAATCAGAAAGGATAAGAATGAGTGGGAATATCCAACAAATGCAAAATGTCAAAAGCCTGCGTGAAACCAACCTAAAAGACAAACGGGTTTTAATCCGTGTAGATTTCAATGTGCCGATGGATAGTGAGCTAAATATTAGTGATGATACGAGAATCCGTGAAGCGATTCCTACGATTAATTATTGTATTGACAATGGGGCAAAATCTGTCATTTTGGTTAGTCACTTAGGGCGTCCTAAAGGGCGTAGCAATGAGTTTTCTCTTAAAAATATTTTAAAACGACTAGAACGTTTGCTTGCTAAAGATGTTGTGTTTGTTGATAGTTTGGAAAATGCTCAAGTTACACTAAATACGCTTATAGATGGCAGTATTGTGCTATTGGAAAATATCCGATTCTATGAGGGTGAAGAAAAAAATGATGCAGAACTCTCCCAAAAACTTGCTAAACTTTGCGATGTGTATGTTAATGACGCATTTGGAACATCACACCGCAAACACGCTTCAACTTATGGAATCGCACAATATACCAAAGAAAAAGTTGCGGGATTGTTGCTCAAAAAAGAAATTGATTCCTTTGCGATTGCGCTTTCTAATCCTTTGCGCCCATTGCTTCTCATTGTTGGTGGTTCTAAGGTATCCTCTAAACTCACTCTTTTGAATTCTATTTTAAATGTTGTGGATAAAATCATTATCGGCGGAGCAATGAGTAATACATTTTTAAAGGCTATTGGACACGATACTAAAGAATCTCTCACAGAAGATCATTTGCTAGAAGACGCAAGAAATATCTTGCGTAGTGCAAAAGAAAAAGGTGTGAAAATCTATTTGCCAGTAGATGTTGTTACGACAGATAATTTACAAGAACCTAAAGAGATTAAAATCTCCCCTGCGCAAGATATTCAAGATGGTTTAATGGCGGTGGATATTGGACCTGCAACAGTGAAGTTGTTTAACGAAGTTATACGCGATTGTGAAACGATTATTTGGAATGGACCACTTGGCGTATATGAGAATCAAAAATTCTCGCGGGGAACTTTTAGTATTGCTCACACGATTGCGGATACTTATTGTTATAGTGTCATTGGTGGTGGTGATACTGCAGATGCAGTAGATAAAGCAGGCAATAGAGATAGTATGAGCTTCACCTCAACGGGCGGTGGAGCAAGTTTGGAGTTGCTCGAGGGCGTTGTACTCCCTGCATTTGAAGTTTTAGATAAGAGAGATTAGAATGGGAGAACCCCCGACGTATAACAAAAATTAAGGAGATTTGGCAAAATCTCCTTAAATCAAAGAAAAAAGGAGATTGTAATGAATCTTTTTATTAAACGTAACGGAATGGTTGTGCGTGAGAGCGTGCAATCCATAGAAGCAATCAACACGGAATCCGATGTTTTATGGATTGATTTGCTGCATCCGACAACGCAGGAAATTGCATACATTTCTAAAACTTATCTGCTAGATATTCCAACCAAAGAGGAACGCGAAGAGATTGAGGAATCTTCGCGTTACTGGGAAGATAACGAAACGGTAACGATTAACACTTACTTTCTAACACGTCCCACAGAGGAGAATCATCTCCATAATGAAACCATTACTTTTTTGCTGACACATAATATTCTTTTTACCGTCCGATATAGTGAGTTTCGTGTGTTTGATGAGATTCAACAACGTGTGCTTGCAAGTCCTAAAAACTTTGAAGATGGATTTGATTTAATTTCAAAAATCTTTGAATTACGCGTAGAAAAAGATGCGGATATGCTAGAGAGTATTGCAAAGCAAACGCGACTTTTACGACGTTCTGTAGTATTTGATAAAAGGCTTGGTGATGAAATTTTAGAGAATTTGTCTATTTTGCAAGAAATGCACCTAAGCTTGCGTGATAGCCTATTTGATAAAAGACTTGCCATTGCTGCATTACTGCGCACAAATAAAACAGATTCCGAAGTTAAAAAAGACTTAGGAATTGTTTTAAAAGATATTAACTCATTGGTGGAATTTACAAATGTAAATATGAATATCTTAGATAATATTCAAACGCTTTTTTCCAACCAAATCAACATTGAACAAAATAAAATTATTAAAATCTTTACAATGGTTACTGTGGCGATGATGCCACCAACACTCATTGCAACAATTTATGGAATGAACTTCACGCATATGCCGGAGCTTGAATGGACTTACGCATATCCTATTGTGCTAAGCATAATGGTAATTTCTACGATTCTGCCTATTATTTATTTCAAAAAGAAAAAGTGGATGTAATGTCATACCAAATAGTTAGAATCTTAGATAAATCTAAGATTCTAACTATATTGCGTTTTGCATAAATCAAGAATCGCAAACAGCAAATAAATTATGCTAATTTAGAAAAAACAGATAAAATTGCGTAAAACTTGTATGATGAAGGAAAGGCGATGAAAACTCTTGCAGTGATTGGACTTGGATATGTTGGATTGCCCTTAGCGGTGGAGTTTGGAAAAACCTATAAAGTCTTAGGATTTGATATTTTTGCCAAACGCATTCTTGAGCTAGAAAATGGCTATGACCGCACTTTAGAAGTAGAAGAAGCCGAGCTTAAAAATGCTAAAAATCTGCATTTTACAACCCATTTGGAGGATTTAAGGGAGGCACAAATTTTTATCATCACCGTGCCTACACCCATTGATAATTACAATAAGCCCGATTTAACCCCTTTGCAAAAAGCCTCTAGCAGTGTAGGAAAAGTGCTGAAAAAAGGCGATATTGTGATTTATGAAAGCACAGTTTATCCGGGCTGCACAGAGGAGGATTGTGTCCCGATTTTAGAACAGACAAGTGGGCTAAAGTTTAATGTGGATTTCTTTTGTGGATATTCACCCGAACGCATTAACCCCGGAGACAAGGCGCATCGTCTGCCAAACATCAAAAAAGTAACAAGCGGTTCTACACCCCAAGTTGCAGAGGAAGTGAATGCGCTTTATGCGAGCATCATTACCGCTGGAACGCATAAAGCCCCAAGCATTAAAGTGGCAGAAGCGGCAAAGGTAATTGAAAATTCCCAAAGAGATATTAATATCGCCTTTGTCAATGAACTCGCCTTGATTTTTGAGCGGTTGGGTATTGATACCTTAGAGGTGTTAGAAGCAGCGGGAAGCAAATGGAACTTCTTGCCCTTTCGCCCGGGGCTTGTGGGCGGACATTGTATCGGCGTAGATCCTTATTATCTCACACACAAAGCAGAATCTCTAGGGTATCATTCGCAAGTGATTCTAGCTGGACGCCATATTAACGATAATATGGGCATTGTTGTCGCAGAACGCGTGATTAAACTAATGATTAAAAATGCACACCAAATTGTGGGAAGCAAGGTTGCGATTCTTGGGGTTACCTTTAAAGAGAACTGCCCAGATATTCGCAATTCTCGCGTTTTAGATGTGATAAGAGAATTACAAGACTTTGGGTGTAATGTGGAAGTCTATGACCCTTGGGCAGACAAAGAGGAGGTTCAGAGGGAATATGGCTTGGTTTTGCGAGACTTAGAGACATTTAATTTACAAGAATATCAAGCAGTGATTATCGCGGTGGCGCACAATGCGTTTAAAGAACTTGATTTTAAATCACGTGGTAAAGTTGTTGTGTATGATTTAAAGGGTATTTTACCCAAAGAGCAAGTCAGCGGGAGGCTGTAAAGTCAATACAATAACAGCATGCAACATTAGCCAAAATAATCCATAATCTTGCATACAGAAAGCTTTGCAATGGAATCTTAAAGAAACCAAAAAGAATCCTAAACCTTTTTTTCTAAAGGGGGCAAGGGGTTCTACTTGCGAAGCGTCCCCCTTACCCCCTTAAACCCCCAACCCTTAGCACGCTTACCCCTCTGTCCTTACGAGGCAACGCCGAAGATGCATTTGCATAGCAACTCACTCAACCTTGCACAAATGCTTTACATTTGCATACTATAAAGCTGCGCCAACTTCTTGTAATGGCAAAGCGTAAAACAATCTTGCTTTCTTTTGCAAT
>JALEPE010000109.1 GCA_022766795.1 Helicobacter sp. | reverse complement strand
ATCTTTAATTTTTAATCCAAAACTTTTTGCTTCCTCTTTTGTAATGATGTAGGAATTTCTCGTGCAAATAAGCCAAAGATTCGCCCACGCATAGTTATATCTTTTTATATCTTGTCCGCGCAAAATAGGCTTTATAATCTGCTCTGTGCGTTCTTTTTCATTCAGCATTAAAAATCCATTTTTGCACTCTAAATCTTTCTTCGTCTCTGCTAGATTTTTATTGTATTCAAAAGCCAAATAAGGCTTTAAGCTATTTTTGCTGTTATCACAAGCATTTAGAATTTCTATTCGTGTTTTTGAAGTTATGATAAATACGCCCTCTTTTTTGCCATTGACTTTTACATCATTGCAACCTGTCAAGATTCCACGATAAATATTTATATCCCAATCCTTAAGCGGTGTGCCGATTTTTTCAATCTTTGCCTTTAAAGTTGCAATTTCTGGACTTGTGAAAATAAAGGAATCCGTGTTTAGGGAATCTTGAGGGATTTGAGTAAGATCTAAGCTCTCCTCTAAGGGTTCGTTTTGTTTGGGATTATAATCCTTTGGGTTTGCATAGTTTAGGCTGTGGCTTGCATTGGCTTTTGCCTTATGAAATTCTAAAATACTCGTATCCACCGTAGCGGATTCAAAAACTTTCACACCATTTAAATCAAGATAGGTATGGATTGTGGTATTTTCAAGCAAGAATTTGCGCAAAGGCTCACCATAAGCAGCCCTGCACCATTTATTAGAGGTGATGAAGCTTAAGATACCATTGTCTTTAAGAATCTTAAACCCAAGTTCGTAGAAGTAGGTATAAATATCACTTGTGCCTTTGTAAATGCTAAAGGCTTTTTGCAAATGAGGTTTTAGCTCTTTAATCGCCTCTTGTCTTATATAAGGCGGATTGCCAATCACCAAATCAAAGCCTAGAAAGTCGCCAAAAGTATCTTTAATTTCTTGTTTGTTTTCTTTACTCTCTATGGCTTTGATTGCATTATTTGCGCCCACTCGCTTTTGCTTTTTCTCAAAAGTCTCTAAATCTAGCACTTCAGGGAATGCGAAACGCCATTCAAAAGTATCGCTTTTATGCAGAGATTCTAAAGTGTTAAATTCTTTGTGGATAAGGGCGAGTAAATCTTGCCTCTTTTTTTCTATGGGCTTAGGTTCTAATTCCTCTAGGGTGAGCTGGAATTTAAGATTCTTTTTCCTAATAATCCTTATCATCTCCATACCAAATGGTGTTTCCATATCAAAGCATTCATCGCCATAGGTGCGCACGAATACCCCTAAATTTTTCTCTAAAGATTCCATTGTATAGCCATTGTTTAAAAGCGTGTCTTTAAAGAATGTTTTTAGCGAATGTATTTCTTTATCTATGTCTTGTTTGTTACCTGATTTTTCTTTATAAATTTGCACGAGTTCATTGTAACGCAGAAGCTTTTCGTTGAAGTTTTTACTAAATGTAGAATCCTGTTTTTTTAACCACGCAAAAGTGCCTCTTTGTGGGTTTTGTTGTTTATCATATTCATAGGTTTCAAAATGCGAGATAAGTGAGTTCCCACACTTAATATTTATATCAATATTGGGGAGAGTTTGGAGCTTATGGATTTTAGAGTCTTTATCTTTAGAAAAGTTAAGATAATACGCATTTTTAAGCAGCTCAATCCAAAGGCGTAGCCTTGCGATATTGCACGAATTAGGATTAATATCCACACCAAAGAGATTGTTTTCAATGATAGATTTTTTAAGCGTAAAAAGTGCTTTTTGGATTGTGTGGTTAGAATCTTGTAGTCTTTTGTAAGCAAACTTTTCGCCCTCTTTGGTAACAAGATAAATTTCATCGTCTTTAATTTGTAAATCTTTATACCCAAACTCCAAAAGCCCTAATTTGTGATAAATCGCAATTATTTCATTGAGTGCAGAAACAAGAAAATGCCCACTACCTACGCTTGGGTCGCAGATTCTAATGCTTTCTAAAAGCCGCTTTGCTTGGGATTCCACACGCCCAAAGTCCC
>JALEPE010000009.1 GCA_022766795.1 Helicobacter sp. | reverse complement strand
AATGTCTTTTTCGGGGATTTTTGTGTAAATTTATATTTGCGTCTAGTTTTTGTAACGTATTTTTGCGCGCAAGATTCTTAGGATTAGGGTAAAATATTTTACCTTTTTAGAGCTTGTAGCAATTCTAATCGCAAGCTTCCCAAGCTCATAAGCGCGATTAAAGTGAGGGTCTTGTAGGGCTTTGTTTATAGAAATATTTATACTTGTATCTTTATTTAGGATATTTTGGATTATGAAAGGTAGTTTTAAAAACCCAAACCCATTGGCATTTAGAATCGCAACACCAACAAGATACGGTTTGCAATCTTGTTTTAATAAAAGTTTTTCTTGCGCTAAAATGGGTGCAAATATCGGTGTAATCTCTGCATATTGCCACCAAAGTTGTGTGATAAATTCTCCTTTAAAAACATAGCTAACAAGTGTTCTCCAAGGCTTCTCTGCACAATAGTGCAATACTTTAATGTCGTGCGTGAGTGCATTAAACTCTGCTCTTGTATGGTGGATATTATAATGCTTTTTGCTTTCATCTTGACACACGCTTGCCCCAAAACTCTGTGCAATATAATCATAAGAAAAAGGCAGAGGCTGGTAAATATCTATAAACACAGCATTTAAAATATCTTGGTCGTGGAATCGCAAATGGTAGTTTTGCAATATACTAAAGCACTGCGATTCCGCATTGAGCGCGCGCCATTGCTCTAAATTAAAGAGTAAAAATCCAGAGTTGAAATATTTTTTGCTAAAGGTTATGGGCTTTGCATTGCTTTTTGGTTCTAGGATTCTGCCTGCATAGCGTCCAAAATCTGGCACAGCACACAATGGCGCAGAAAACTGCAGGTTTAAAATTTCTCTAACATCACACATTACAAGCATATCCACATCTAAATATAAACAGCACGCAACATCTAGTGGTAACATTCTCCCAATTAGTAGTCGCCAATACGCGCTATAATTGCCATTTAGTGTTGGAAGTCCTGCAAAAAGCGTTTCATCAATATTGTAAATCTTTATGTTAAAAGGATATAACTCTTGTAATGTGGAATCCTCTAAGGCGTTTAACTTATCTTGTGTATCTTGACTTAAACAATTTGTTAAAATATGGAAGCAAAGCGGCATAGGTGCGCAGTTGTTTGTTTTGTTGATTTTATGGATTATATTTGTAATGAGAACGCTTGCATATTTGATATAGTTTTCATCAGCATTAAAGACAATATGATACATTTTGGGATTCCTTTTAGATGGGTTAAAATTTTTCTAATCGCGCAATGACTTTTTGTGCATATGCGTTGTAGTAATGCGCATAGTTTGCTTTCCAATTTTTAGGCAGATATACCGCATCAAACTCGCCTCCATAGCTTCCACCAATGCAGTTGTAACGCTCTTTTGTTTTGTTAATCACTAATGTTGGAATCTGTAAATGATCTGCGATGTGGATATTGCCAGTATTTAGGCTAAGCAGTAAATCTAAACACGCAGTTAATGCAACAAGATTAATGAGATTGGAATCGTTTTGAAACACAACAATATTAGGTTCTATAAAGGATTTAAAAGTGTAAGGATTCCCTTCATAAGTTAGCATTACAAAAAGCAGGTGCGGGAATTGTTGTGCTAAGTTTTTAACAAGATTTTCCCAATCTTGAGGCGAGAAATTAAACGGTGCTGATGAACCAAAGATATTAACGCCAATTGTGGCACGAAATGTGTTAGAGTTTTTGCTTGTTAAAAATTGTTGAATTTTTTCTTTTGCTGTATTGGGAATTATCATTTTGGCTTTGCTAAAATCAATGTTGGCGATATTTGCATCATAATAGCTTGGATTTATTTTGCGGACAAGGCGCAATACTTTCTCTGTGCCATGTACAAAATAGCTAATCATCATTCTAGGGGATTTAAATTTTTTTGAAAATAAGTTATGCAAGTGTAGCTCAGTAATGACAAGCTTTGCTGGACTATTTTTAGCAACTTTTAATTTCCAACTTGTGCGGTGCAAAAGCAATAGCACATCGACAGGATTTTCTTGCAACGCTTTTGCTAAATTTACCACACATTCTTGCTTGTCCGCTGGATTCGGAATATCAATGATGGAATCCACATA
>JALEPE010000075.1 GCA_022766795.1 Helicobacter sp. | reverse complement strand
CGCCATTATGCCTTTGGGCGGAATGCCTTGATAATCTCTGCGTTTGTTTCTAAGTAACTTGCACCGATTAAATCAAGGCAATAAGGAATCGCAGGAAAAACAGCGTCTAGGCATTCGCGGATAGATTTTGGTTTGCCGGGTAGATTGACAATGAGGCTTTTGTTGCGGATTCCGGCACTTTGGCGCGAAAGAATAGCAGTTGGGACATATTGCAAACTCACTTGGCGCATAAGCTCGCCAAATCCCGGAAGCATTTTTTGACAAACCGCTTCTGTGGCTTCAGGCGTTACATCGCGCGGGGCTGGTCCTGTCCCGCCTGTTGTTACAATCAAATCGCATTGTTCCTTATCGGCTAATTCTATTAAATTCTGCTGAATCTTCTCAAAATCGTCCTCAATCACGCGATAAACACATTCAAAAGGTGTGATTAAGTATTGCGTGAGGGTTTCTTGGATTGCCTTGCCTGAAAGATCCTCATAGATTCCCGCACTTGCCCTATCTGAAAGGGTTAAAATACCGATTTTTGCCTTTTTTTTGCTTGTTTCTACCATTTAAGATTCCTTTATATTTGTGTCAATCCATTCTAAAATTTCTAAGATATTGTTAAGGTTTAAAAGGGGTAGGGCGTAGGATTTTAGGATACTTTTGGGGATACTAGAGTCTGTGGCAATCGCCTGAATATAGGGCAAGAATCGCGTATCAAAGGAATCCCTTGCGACACAGATTCTAGGAAGTGGCAAGGTTTTTAAACCCTCCACAAAAAGATAATCATAATCTGCAAATTGCTCCACAAGCGATTCTATGCTTAAGGCTTGGTGGAATCGCAAAGTGGTTTGTGTTGCGCCCAAGATTGCAACATCAGCACCCGTTTGATAAAAACGCGCAGAATCCTTGCCCTCTGTGTCTAAAACTGCCTTATCCTTTGGGTCGTGTTTGAGGATTGCAACGCGTTTATTTTGCGCCTTTAGGTGTAGGGATAACTTCTCAATAAGGGTTGTTTTGCCGCTATTAGAATTTCCTGTAAAGGCGATGGCTTTCACTTAAAATACCTTTTTGGATTCTATGTTTTTCATTTAATGGCTATCACTTAGGATTCCGCTATAGGGTAGTCTATGACTGCGCTCTTTTGCATAGATTCTTTGCCCGTTTTTTAAATCGTATTTCCAAATGGGAGCGCGATGCTTAAAATCCTCAATAAATTCCTCAAAAATATCCAAAGTTGCGCGTCTTTGTGAGCTAAAGATTCCTGCCATATACGAGCTTTGGTGGTTTAAAACATCGCCTCTGCTGTGTGCCATTTTAAGCACAACTTCGCTTTTGCTGGCTTTTTTTACCCATTTTAAAAACCATTGTTCTAGTAGCGGAGGATAAATATCAAAACTCAAGCCCTCGCAACCATTCTCGGAGCGCACGATTCCAGTAAAGATTGCACTAGCCCCAAAATTTACCTGTGCGCTTGAATCAATCCAATTTTGATAAATTACCGCAGTATGGAGCGCACCCTCAAAAATTTCTAATCCATCAATGTTTGTCTGCATTTATCCACCACAAACCGGAGGCAATAGCACAATTTTATCGCCATTTTTAATTGGTGTATCCAATGAAGTAACGATTTCATTGTTTAAGGCAATGGCACAATCCTTTAGCCAATCTTTCAAGTCTGGAATCGCTTGTAATTCTTGTTTTAACGCGTGAAAGTCTGTTGCTTGACTTTGAAAGGTTTGATTGCCAAGCGGTCCTAAAAATTCTACTTCAACCATTGTAAATTCCTATAACAAATCTATACGCTCTTCTTGCATTTTGTAAGGCGTTTTAGGCTGCTTTGGGGTAGGCTTATATGTGCTTGGATATTTTGCAGGTGCAGATTTGACTTTCGGAAGTTTGGTAACAGAGATAATTTTGCCTGTTCTGCCATCTACATAAAATGCGGAATCTTTGGGATATTTTTGCATTTCGCGTCTTAATGCCTCATCAAATGGCGTTAAAGGAGTAATTGGCGCATATCTTTGCGTAGGATTAGAGGTTGGAGATACAAATGTATCGGCAAAAATATTTGTGCTAAGGCTAAAAGTGAGAATGCTAGCACTTAAAAGTCTTAAAATTGATTGCATAAGGAATCCTTAAAAACTAATTTGGCTATAATTTTATAACATTTAAACAATAAAGTAAAGGAGAATTGCAATGTTAGAGATTATTGCAACACAAAATGCACCCCAAGCGATTGGTCCTTATTCCCAAGCTATCAAGGCAAATGGTGTGATTTATACTTCAGGACAGATTGGATTGAATCCGCAAGGAATCTTAGTAGAGGGCATTGAAGCGCAAACAAGACAAGTGCTAAACAACCTTAGTGAGATTTTAAAGGCGGGAGGAAGCAGTTTGCAGCAAGTTTTTAAAACAACGATTTTTTTAAGCAATATGGAGGATTTCGCGCTTGTGAATGCAATCTATGCGGAATTTTTCGGAGAGCATAAACCCGCTAGAAGCACGGTAGCAGTTAAAACATTGCCCAAAAATGCTTTGGTGGAGATTGAGTGTATGGCGTTAGCAGAATGAATATTAAAGTAAGATTGCCACGATTCCGCTAACGCAGAATCTCGCAATGACAAAAAGCAAACCACCGCGTCATTGCGTTCCCCACTTCTGTCATTGCGAGGCAAAGCCGAAGCAATCCATAATTTTGCATAAAGTAATCTTTGCAATGGAATCTTTATAGGCGAGATTCTACATTATGGATTGCCACGAAAATTTTACAAATTTTCTCGTAATGACAAAGTGGCAGACGCTTTGGATTCTCGTCATTGCAAAGAATGCGATGGCAAAACAATCCATAATATAGATTCTTGCCTTTTAAGATTCTCTTTCAAGTAATCTTAATGAAATTTTAGATAGAATCTCGACTTTTATTAGCTTTAATAAAAAGAACTTCAAATTTTAAGGAATTGTATAATGTATGCAATCATCGCGAATGGAGGCAAACAATACAAGGTGCAAGAAGGCGATGTTATTTTGCTGGATTGTTTAAACCTTGAGCCAAAGTCAAAAGTTGAAGTGAGCGAAGTTTTAGCAATCTGCGATGGCGGAGATATTAAGCTTGGTGCGCCTTATGTAAGTGGCGCAAAGGTGGAATTAGAAGTCATCAATGAGGGCAGAGGCAAGAAAGTCATCACTTTTAAGAAACGTCGTAGAAAAGATAGTAAAACAAAACGAGGCTTTAGGCGTGATTTTACGCGTGTGCGCGTAGTGAAAATCGCTGCTTAAGAATGAGGAGTTGAAATGGCACACAAGAAAGGTCAGGGTAGCACCCAGAATAACCGCGATTCTGCGGGACGCCGCTTAGGTGTTAAAAAGTTTGGTGGGCAGTTTGTCCGTGCGGGTAATATTATTATTCGCCAAAGAGGGACAAAAGTGCATCCGGGAAATAATGTAGGAATGGGTAAAGACCATACAATTTTTGCTTTAATTGACGGAATCGTATCATTTGAAAGAAAGGATAGAATCCGCAAAAAAGTTTCTATTATCCCAGCTTCTTAAGGCTTCTTTTATTCAAGATTTATGGGCGGGATTCCGCTTTGGGATTCCGCCTTGAATGGCTTTTAGGTTTTGATTTTAATGTTAATCTCTTTTAGTGTTGTAATTAGTATTCAAATCACAATCAATCCTAGAGTTGAACTTTTAAGGTTATTTGATGTTTGTAGATCGTGTTGAAATCTCTGTAACTTCCGGTAAAGGCGGGGAGGGCGCAGTATCCTTTCGCAGAGAAAAATTTGTCTTAAATGGCGGACCCGATGGCGGCGATGGCGGCAAGGGTGGTAGTGTGTATTTTCAAGTGGATAAAAACACCGATACGCTTTCGCATTTCAGAGGGCATAAGACTTTTAAAGCTCAAAATGGCAAACCCGGAGAAGGGCGCAATAAATATGGCAAAAAGGGCGAGGATTTAGTGATTAAGATTCCGCCCGGGACGCAAGTTTTTGATAGTCAAAGCGGAGAACTTTTGCTAGACTTGGTGGAGGAATCCCAAAAGATTTTGTTTTTAGAGGGGGGTAAAGGGGGCTTAGGCAATACGCATTTCAAAAGTGCCACAAACCAACGCCCAACTTATGCTCAAAAAGGAATCGCAGGGGTTACAAAGCAAATCCGCTTGGAGTTGAAACTGATTGCTGATGTGGGGCTTGTGGGCTTTCCTAATGTTGGAAAATCCACGCTTGTATCGGTGCTTTCTAA
This sequence comes from Helicobacter sp., assembly GCA_022766795.1. GTDB lineage: Bacteria > Campylobacterota > Campylobacteria > Campylobacterales > Helicobacteraceae > Helicobacter_D. The sequence continues at coordinate 15,116 of JALEPE010000075.1, read as the reverse complement.
TGCAAAACCCGAAATTGCAAATTATGAATTTACGACACTCATTCCAAAGCTTGGAATCGTCAATGTTGGGGAGTATCAATCCTTTGTGATTGCGGATATTCCCGGAATCATTGGAGGTGCGAGTGAGGGCAAGGGCTTAGGCTTAGAGTTTTTGCGCCATATTGAGCGCACGCGATTCTTACTCTTTGTGCTAGATTTGGCAAATTACCGCACATTAGAGGAGCAATTTAGAATCTTAAGGGAGGAGTTGGAGAACTTTAGTGAAGAACTTTCTCATCGCCCTTTTGGCATAATGTTTTCCAAGATTGATTTACAGAATCAAGATTTGTTAATAGCGGATAATACGGGGTTTAAAAGCCATAGAGATTGCATTGTGGAGTTTTTAAACACTTTTGGATTTTCTTTGAAAAACAAAGCGGAATCCTTGCAGTTTATACAAAAGGATAAAGAGGATTTTGGGGTGGATTATGATTTGAATACCCCTTTGTTTGCACTCGGGGTTTCAAGTGTGAGCAAGGAGAATTTGGAATCCTTGCGATTCCTTTTATATGAGAGTTTAAAGGGGTTAAATGTGTAAAAATAGAATTGTCATTAAGGTGGGCAGTGCGATTTTAGTAGAGAATCAGAGGATTAACCTTGCAAGGATAGAATCCCTTGTGCAGCTTATTAGCGAACTTAATGCAACTTATGAAGTGATTTTAGTCTCCTCTGGGGCGGTGGCTTCTGGATTTACCGCATTGGAATTGGATAAAAAGATTTTAGCAAACAAACAAGCCCTTGCGGCAATCGGACAGCCGCTTTTGATGCAGACTTACGCAAAAGCACTTGAAAAATATGGAATCCTAAGTGCGCAGGTTTTGTTTTCAGGTTATGATTTGGATTCTAGGAAACGCACAAAAAATGCGCGCAATGCAATGGAAGTATTGCTGAAAAACAAGGTTTTGCCTATTATTAACGAAAACGATGTAACCACAACGGGAGAGTTAATGTTTTTAGGTTTTGGCGATAATGACCAACTCTCCGCGTATGTTACACATTTTTTTGACGCTTCACTTTTGGCGATTCTAAGTGATATTGATGGGTATTATGAGGAGAATCCAAAGGAGAATCCCAACGCAAAAATGCGAAAAATTGTAACAAGTATTTCTGAAAAGGAGCTAGAAGCGGAGGCAACGCCGAATAATGCCTTTGCCACAGGCGGAATCGTTACAAAACTAAAAGCTGCAAAATTTTTGCTAGATAATAAACGCGAAATGTTTTTATCTAGTGGTAAAGATTTGTCGGTATTGCGGGATTTTTTGCTACACAATCTCCACGAAAAAGGCACTTTATTTACCGCAAATCCACACTAAGATTTTTTAGATTTTAATGGGATTCTAACTTTTTTAAACACACAAAAAAGAGAACTTAAAATCACGAGCAACTTTTTCCTTGATTGATTTTGAAAATTAGAATCCAATATGCTTTCAAAAATTAATAAGACCAATATTTAGGAATATTTTTTGCTTGTGAAGTGTTAAAGGAATTGCTTAAGTTTAAGGATAAAATCTAAATTTAAGGATAGAAAATGTCATATTGGTATTCAGAAAGAACAGGCGTTCAATCTTATGTGCAGGGTGTGAATTATGGTGCGTTAATGCAAGAAGCTCTCAATCCAAAAAATAAATCCGACGAAAATAAAAGACTTAGCACAAGTTCTACACAAGATGATTATTTTAAAAAGCAGCAACTTATCAAAGAAGCGTTGGCGCAGTTGCAAAGTGATGGTTATGTGGAGCCAAAAATTGCTAAGGAAGTCAATGTGGAGGCTTTAAAAGAAAGCTTGCAGCAAGCAGCAGAAAACACCTCTTTTGCACTTGGAATGCTAGGGGGTATGGAATCTAGCGAGGCGACAAAACAAAGTCAAATGGCTGCGCAAGAGGAATCAATGCTAGCATCGGCGATTGATATTGCTGATAAAGCACAAAAAGAACCACAAGCAAATAATCCTTTAGCAGACACTAAAAGCGAAGATTTAGAAATTCAAAAACAGATAAAAGAAAATATCTTGCAAAGTATAGAAAATGATGCTTTGGTTAAGAGAGAGAGTAAAAAGGGTGGAATCCTGAATCAAACCATTGTCCAAACCAGTCCTAAAGCTCCAAACAATATTAGTCAAGAAGTTAAAGATGTCTATAATCCTTTAGCAATTGATGATGAGAAAAATATAGATGCGCCAGACAATGCAGTAGAATTTATGGATGAGGTGAGTGGCAAAAAGGTGCGTGTACCCTTAAACGATGTAAATGCAGAAAAACTTATTAATCAGTTTGGCTCACTAGAGGAGGCAACAGATTATGTTAAGGGATTCTACTATGACGCGGCATATAAAATGGGATATTTAAACAACGATAGTAATGGTGATGGCACAATCAGCGTTGATGAGGGCATTCATTTAAAAAGTCTTGTGAGTTTGCTAGATGGCAATTATTATTCCATTGCGGAGCGCATTGGCAATGATGAGGCGATGCAGAAAAAATTTTTAGAGCAGGTTGGATTTATTGATAATATTGGGGATTATATTAACCACGCAATTGGACAAGATAGCAATGGGGATGGCGCATTGAATTTAGATGAAATGTTGGACGATGATGGCAAAGCGGTGCTATTTAAAGTGGAAGCTAGCAGTGTAGAAATGTTTGTGGTTTGGCGATTTAATTTTGACTTCACGCAAGAAAGTTTGAATGATACTCTCTTAAATCTTGGCGCAAGTGAGCAAAAAGATATGCGGGTCATCAATACGCAGGAGGTTAAAATACATAAGGATTCTAACTATTTGGAATCTCTTGATGAGAAAGAACGCGAAAATGTGTTAAAGAGTGAGATTTTGCTAAAAAATATGTTAGAACAAAATACGATTGAGACTGCGTAGTGGTGGATTTAAAGTCTCTTTTAGCAGAAATTATCGTTTTTTGTGTGCTTCTACTGATTTTGCTTTGGTATCAGCGCAAACTCAAGTAGCTTTAATCATTAAATCCCTATAATTATATTTATTTTTTGGGGATTTTTTGCAAACACTTCATCAAGCTTTATTATTAAAAAAACTTTATTTATTGGAATCTTGTGGGTTTAGTTACTGCGATCCGCAGTTTCTAGCACCTGCACAAAAGGGATTCCAAAGTCGCAATGCAAGTGATTTACAGGGCATTATAGAATCCTGCAAACTCTGTGCGCTTAAAAATTCCCCTGCAAGTTTTGGATTATGCTATTCAGATTCTAAGCTAGTTTTTGTTACGCTTGCTCCCATATTGGACGCACAAATGCGTTTTAATTCTAATACAGCTATAATGCTCAAAAATATTATTGAAAAGGTATTTTTGCTCCCTTTAAATAAAGTCTCCATTCTTTCATTATTAAAATGTGAGATTCCAAAAGCACAAGAGCAAACTAGCATAGAATCTTGTATGGGATATTTTCTAAAGCAACTAGAATTTTCTAATGCAAAGGTTTTAGTGGTGTTTGGTCAAGAAGCATATGCGTATTTGACAAAAGACGGAAGTCACTACCCAAATGTGCAAGGCAAGTTATTAAGGTGGAATCACTGGGAGGTTTTTCCTACATTTGCTTTGCAAACACTTGTGCGCCAACCCGAGTTAAAGTTGGACGCGCATAAAGAATTTTTAAGATTAAAACAACTAATAGGAGATAAAAATGTTTAGAAAATGTTTATTGTGTTTAATGATTTTACTATATCCGCAGTTTGTAATGGCGAGTGGTCAATATCCATCTCCACTACCAACCCCAAGCGCGGAGATTCTAAATGTTGATATTGAGCGATGTAGCACGAGCTGTTTGCGTGATTTTTTGGAGAGAGGGCAGGTTTTTTCCTTTATGGCAAATGTTAATAAAGACAACCAAAATGAAAGAGTGCTTGAGGAACTAAACGCATTGTTAAGCGCACTTGAAATCTCTGAAATCCCTTATTTTATAGGGGCGCAAAAGCCATTTTTTAACATCGCCTTGCTTTTTCCGCGCAAAAGCATTGGACGTTATTCTAGTACGACAACAAATGTAATTTTGAGCTATTTGTTACACCAAAAGGGACGCTTTAATTTTGAAAGTTTTGATTCTAAAACAGAATTGCAAGAGGATATACAAGAAGCTTTAGAAGTGATTGCTGCGCAGGGTTATCGTCAAGTTATTGCTGTTGTTACGCAAGATGGAGCAAATGCAATTAATGCGCTTAATCCTAATTTAGAAGTATTTATCCCTACTGTGCATAAATCACAAATTCAAGGGGAAATTGCAAGAAGAGTGATTTTTGGCGGGATTAGTTATGCAGAACAGATTCAAAAACTCTCTGCTTTGAATCCAAATGTTAAGGCGACTAGCTTCTATGATGATAGCGTGATTGGCAAACAAATGCAGGCTTATACACAAGAGGCAAATGCAAATTTGGGTTACACAAAGAGCTTTAATCTCAAGCAGAATCCAGATTTTCAAAAAGAAATGAAAAGTATTAGAGGGCAGTTGCGCGGGACACGTATATTTTTAAATACGCCTGTAACGAATTCTAGTGTAATTTTATCCCAGCTTACTTATCACGAAGTTGCTCCACAAGGTATATATTCTACGCAAATTAATTATAATCCAAGCCTATTATCTATTACGCAGGAGCGTGATAAACGCAATATGTATATTGCAAATTCCATTATGCCGTTAGATAGTTTGTTTGTGGAGAATGCAAAATTATTAAATGCAGATTTGCAATACAACTGGATTAATTACACGACGGCGTATGGAATTGAGTATTTTTATCGCAAAAGTGTGCCAAGAGTTAAAGCTTATTTTAAAGAAAAAATTAGGAATCAGCAAGTAGAATATGCAATAGAGATTCTAACTCCTACCAATACACGTTTTGTACCACTAAAAGGCTCTTGATGCTGCCTAGTAATTTTCCTGTGGAATTACCTTTTAAGGTTGTTGAAAATAAACGTCTAAAGTATTTAAAAATGACTTTTGATGTGCAGGGAACTTTGGTGCTTAAAAAGCCAAAACGTGTTAAAATTAAAGATTGTAGCGCATTTATTACGCAAAATATGGATTGGATATTGCAATGCTTTAATGTATTGCAGAATCGTGAGCGTTTAAGAGAGGAACAATTTTATATTTTTGGAGAGTGGGTGGATTTTGCCATAGCAGAATCGCATTATATGGAGTTTTTACAAAACCAATGTGCAAAACAAAATGTAAAATCGTTGCAAGAATTATGGATTGGTGCGGTGCAATGTGGAATCCCAAAGCATAAAAAGTTGTTAGGGGAGTTGTATAAAACAGCCCTAGAGAAGTATGTAGATGTGCGCTTGCAGCAAATTATGCACGTTATGCAACTAACACCAATTTCTGTGGTGTATGGCAAAAGTTATCGGCAATTAGGTTGTTGCTACCATCATTCTAAAAAAATTCGTTTCAGTGTGCGCCTAAGCTTAATGCCAAAACATTGTATTGATAGTGTGATAATCCACGAGTTAGCGCATTTAAAATACCATAACCATAGTCGTGCGTTTTGGAATCTTGTTAAATGCTATGATGATAATCCAAAGGTTGTGCAGCAATGGCTTGAGACACATCAAGAGAATGGGCAAATTTATTTTAAGGTTTTTAAATATTGAGAATTAAAAATTTTTTATTTCAGAGTTTTGCGCAGGTATTTTTTCCGATTTTTTTGGTGCTATTTTTTATTGCATCGGTCGTCATTTTTATCCGTATTGCAGGCTTAACTTTTGTGGTGAGAATTAGCTATATGGAGCTATTAACATTGTATGTTTATACGCTACCTACAATGCTATTTTTTGTGATTCCACTTAGTTTTTTTGTGGCTTGCGTGCTTGGATTATCGCGTCTTAGTTTTGAGTATGAATTGCCTGTATTGTTTGCACTTGGAATGAGTCCAAAAACAATTATAAAGATATTTTTGCCCATTGCGATTCTTGTTAGCATTAGCTTATGTATTTTGTCTTTGGTGCTAACGCCTCTTAGTGATATTGCATATCGTCAGTTTTTAGAGGAGCGTAAAAGCAGTATTGATATTAACTTAAAAGTCGGTGAATTTGGACAAAAGCTTGGTGAATGGCTAGTGCATGTGCAAAAAAGCGATAATGAAAATACTTACGAAAATATCGTGCTTTTATCTCTTGATAGCACAAATAAAAGAGACGGATTGATTATTGCTAAAAGAGCCAAGATTAGCAATAATGATGGCGTAATGGAAGCAGATTTACAAGAAGGTAGGATGTATCGTGGGGATAGCGAGGGCATTGAGCAAATTAATTTTGATACAATGATTCTAAGACGTGCGGTGGATTTTGCAGGCGATAGCAATCTAGGTTTGGTAGAGTATTGGAAAAGGGCATTTTATTTTAATCATAGTCAAAACAAAATTAAACGCAATCTTAGTATGTATGTCCTACTTTCATTTTTTCCGCTAATGAGCTTGTTTTACTTTCCTTTACTTGGGGTGAAAAATCCACGTTATCAAAAAAATTATACAATTTTGCAAACAATGTTAGTTATTGGCATATTTTTTACACTAATGTATCTATGTGCGACACATATTCCATTGATTGCGATTGTGGTTTTTCCACCGCTTTGGGCTTTTAGTGGTTATTTGCTATACCGTCATTATATTGCAAGAATTTATTAACAATGCGTGAGGATTCCTTTAGGGTTGCAATGCGTCTTGCTTATAATGGCGGTGCATTTTATGGATTCCAAAGTCAAAAAGGTGAAAAAAGTGTGGCTACAACGCTCAAAGAAGTTTTTAAAAGCGTTGGAATATTTGGTAAAATTATCGGAAGTGGGCGCACAGATAGAGGCGTGCATTCTAGTGCGCAAGTGATTTCTTTAGAGATTCCTATATTTTGGCAGGATTTGGGGGCATTACAGAAGCAATTAAATGCAAAGTTGTATCCTCATATTACCATTAAGCGTATGTGGCACACAGGAGATACATTTCACGCGCGATTCCACGCTATAAGACGCGGTTACTGCTATGTGCTTAGTAAAAATAATTCGCCATTCTTGAATCCTTTTGCGCTGCATTATAATTTGCAAAATCCTGAACGTATAAAAATCGCACTAAAAATGTTTATGGGTGAGCATAATTTTAAGGCTTTTATGAAGAAGGGAGGTTGTGGGGATAAGAACGCACTTTGCGAGTCTAAGCAGACTACCGATTCTACAACGCGTGTGATTTATCGTGCGCAGCTAAGGGAGTTCAAGAAATTTTGGGTGATTTCTTTTTGGGGGAATGGGTTTTTGCGCGCCCAAGTGCGACTAATGGTTGGATTTTTGTTGGAGATAGATAGAGGGCATTTGGATTTAAAAGATTTAGAATCGCAATTAAAAGGCGCAATGCTTTATAGAATCCCTGTTGCGCCCAATGGATTATATCTAACACGTGTAGATTATTAGCGATTGGATAGCTTATTTCAATGCGCCCCAGTTCTCGCCAATACTCACGCTACAGCGCAAAGGAACGCGCAATGCGGTAATATTTTCCATAATTTCTGTGATTTTTTCTGCCTCATTTTCAACGCAATGTTTGGGTGCTTCAAAAATCAGTTCATCATGCACTTGTAAAAGTAGCTTTGATTCTAGCTTTTCTTGCATAATCTGCACCATTGCAAGCTTGATAATATCCGCCGCACTGCCTTGAAAAATTGCATTAATCCCCTCACGCAAAAATGCCGCCTTTTGGTATTCTTGGATTCCGTGAAAGTCAAATTTGCGCATACGCCCTAGCAGAGTGAGAGAGTAGCCATTTTCTAGGATAAAATCCTCTTGCGCCTTTAAGAAATCTTTCACGGTGGGGAACGATTCAAAATAGTTTTGGATATAGGTTTTTGCTTCTTGGTAGCTGATTTTCAATGTTTCGGAGAGTTTTTTAGGTCCCATACCATAGATGAGCCCAAAATTAATACTCTTTGCCACTGCGCGTTTTTCTTGCGCTTTTGCCTCGCCAAAGATTTTTTTAGCTGTTTCAAGATGAATGTCTGCATTATGACAAAAAGCTTCAATCATCGCCTTATCCTGCGAGAAATGCGCTAAAAGTCGCAATTCAATTTGGGAATAATCTAAACTTACAAGCAAGTGGTTTTCTTGCGCGATGAAGCCTTGCCTTATGCGTCTGCCCTGTGTGGTTTTAACCGGGATATTTTGGAGATTTGGGTTTTTGGAGCTTAGTCTGCCCGTGCTTGTGCCTGTTTGCATAAAAGAAGTATAGATTTTATGTGATGCGTTTAGTTTAGCGTGTTCAATAAGGGGTTCAATATAGGTGCTAAAAAGCTTGAAAAACTCACGATATTCAAGGATTTTTGGGACGATAGGGTGTGCATCAACAAGGGAGTTTAGCACCATTTGAGAGGTGCTTAAGCCGGATTTTGTTTTTTTGCCACTTTGTAATTTTAAATCCTCAAACAACGCAATAGAGAGTTGCTGGGGCGAATTGAGGTTAAACTTCTTTTGCGCAAGGGAATAAATCTCCTCTGAAAGACTAGAGAGTTTAGCGGACATTTCTAGTTTTAATTCTTTAAAGTATTCAATGTCAATTTTCGTCCCGCTTAACTCCATATTGACGAGGCATTGGATAAAGGGAAATTCTGTGGATTGCGCAACTTGAAGCAAGTTTTGCGGAAGTAGGTTGGTTAGCTTTTGGTAGAGTTGATAACAAGCTGCGGCGTCCTCACTAGCGTATCTACAAGCGTATTCTATGGGGATTTGTGAAAAGTTTTCTCCCTTTTTCACCACATCTTTATAATGAATCATCTCGTGTTTGAAATAGCGCAACATTAGGGAATCCAAATTGCAAGGCAAGTCGCTTTGATAGAGCCAAGCAAGAAGCATACTATCTTTAATATTCTGGAAGCTTGGGGGGGTAAAATCAAAGTTGGTGCGCAAGATTTCTAAGTCGTATTTGAGATTATGCCCAATGATGGCTTTAGCATTAAAGAGTGCGCGAATAAAATCAAACGCAACTTGTCTGCTCACCTGCTTCTCTACGCCTAGATAATTGTGTGCTAGAGGGACATAATACGCATTGATACCATCAAGGCAAAAGGAGAATCCCACAATCTTAGCATTTAATACATCTAAATTTGTTGTTTCGGTGTCAAAGGACACAATGGAATCGCTTGAAATGTTGGGAAAGAAAGCCTGTAATTTCTCATCGGTATTGAGGAGATGAGAATTAAAAGTAAAGGGCGTTGGTTCTGGAGTTTGTAGCGTGAAGCCCTGCGATTCTCTGATTTTTGTTGCATTTTCAAAGAGATGTAGGGAGTTTTTGGGTGAATCTTTGGGCAGAATCTTTTTAAGAACGCTATTGATTTCGTAGGCTTTGAGGGATTCTGTGATTTTTAGCAAGGGGTTTTGGTGTGGCATTTGGCAATCTTGCAGATTAAAATTTTCTAACAAATCCTCACGCAAACGCACGAGTTGTTGGCTACGATAAGCGTCCTCTTTGTAAATTTTTAGCAACTCTTGTGTGCGTTTGGAGGTAATTTTGTCAATATTTTCATAGATTCCATCTAGGGTTTTAAAGTTATGCAACAATCCCGCCGCTCCCTTTGCGCCGATTCCTTTCACGCCCGGGACATTATCGGAATTATCACCCACAAGGCTTTGAAAATCCACAAATTGCGCAGGTGTAACCCCATATTTTTCTATGCAATCCACTGCGTGAATTTCTTTCTTTGTTTTGGGATCAAACAAAAAAGTATCCCCGTCAATGAGCTGATATAAATCTTTATCGTGGCTAATAATGCGCACATAGACATTTAATGCGTTTGCGCATTTGTTGATGGACGCAATCACATCATCTGCCTCGTAACCCGCAATGGAAATATTCTTAAATCCCATTTGTTCCACCCATTCTATGGCAACTTTTAGCTGTAATTTAAGGTCTTGCGGGACTTCTGGGCGGTTTGCCTTATAAAGTGGGTCAATGTTTTTGCGGAAATTTTCCTCTTTGGAATCTAGCGCAAACACTAGATAATCTTGCGGATAATCCTTGTGTAATTGCATAATGAGTTTTGCAAAGCCTGTGAGCAATCCTGTGGGGAAGCCATCGTGATTTTTCAGCGGTGGCAAAGCAAAATAACTACGAAAGAGGAATCCAAAGGTATCAATGATAGTGAGTGTTTTCATTGTATGCCTTTAGGGTTTTGCAGTTTGCGCTTTTGCGTGATTGTGATTCCGCCCACTCCATAGTTGTCGCAGTCTATTTCATCAATGACAACGACAAGTGAAGCGGGATTCCTACATAAAACCTCGCCTAGAAGTTCTGTAACTCCTTGTATAATGCGTTGCTTTTGCTCTGTTGTTGGTGTGCCATTTTCGCGTGTGATTTTGATATTGACATAAGGCATAGGATTCCTTTATTGGTTGTTTTTATTCAGTCGTTTTTTCTTGATATAGATATTAATGGATTCCACACCAAGAGAAAATGCCATTGCAAAATAAATATAAGCCTTAGAAATGTGAAATTCTAAGCCTTCTGCGACAAGGGTTACCCCAACGAGAATCAAAAAGGCAAGTGCTAGAATCTTAATGGTGGGGTTGTTATCCACAAACTCGGAAATGCTTTTGCTTGCAATCATCATCACACCCACTGCTACAATGACGGCAATCATCATAATTGCAATGTTGCTCACCATTCCAACCGCCGTAATCACAGAATCAAGTGAGAATACAATATCCAAGATTGCGATTTGGATTAACACAGCAAAAAAGCCCTTTTTTGCACCCTCTTGTAACGCGGTATCGGTGCTTTGGGATTCCGCTTCGTCAATATCGTGGTGAATCTCAAGCGTGGATTTGCCAATTAAAAATAATCCTCCCAAGATTAGAATTATATCGCGTCCTGAAATTTCTTGTGTAAAAATAGTAAAGAGTGGGGCGGTGAGTTTCATAATCCAAAAGAGCGAAAGTAGCAACAAAAGGCGGGTAATCATCGCCAAAGAGAGTCCTAGTATCCTTGCTTTTTGTCGCTGTTCTTGGGGCAATCGTCCTACAAGAATCGCAATAAAAATGATATTGTCAATGCCTAGCACAATTTCAAGGGCGATTAAAGTTGTTAATGCTATCCACATTTCAGGGCTTGTAATCCAATCAAACATTTAAGATTCCTTATAAAAAGTCAAAGTAAAAAAGGATTTTAAAGAGTTTTTACTTAAAAGTGCAAATTTTGGAGTTTTAAAGAAAGGGTAAAATCTAAAGCCTATAAAAAGCTTTAGATTTGTCGTGGCATTAAGCACTTAAAAGATTATAGACATTGCGTAAATTCAGAGAAGCTTTAAAGGTTTCAAAATTTCTTTCCAATGGGTTAAACAACAAACGATTCATTTCTTTTAAGTTTTCCTCGTTGAATCCTTTCAGCAAGGTATCTACAAGATTATTTTGTTTGTTTTGTTTATCTTCTTTGATATAGAGGCTATCAAAGGAATCTCTTGCAGCTTCAATCTTTGCAAAGTTTGTTTCTACTTTTGCCCAAATTTGAGAGACTTTATCGCTTACGCCATTGCTCGCAGTTTGTAAAGAATTGAGGCTAAAGGACATTTTGACTTCAAGACTTGTGAGACTAGCCATAGGGACACGTTCAAACAATCCTGTGATTCCATTTCCTAATGCACTAAACATCGGGATAATGCTGTTTTGAGATAAGTTAGAAGCAGAAACGCCCATTCCTTGATAAGCCTTGTTTGCAAGGATTTGAGAAATGCTTTGCCCACCTAGAATCGCATCGTTTGTTGCTTGGTTTTGCAGTGCTTCGTCTTTGATTTTCTCACTGACTAAATCAATATGGTGGATATTTCCAGTGTTTCCATTATTAAAGAGAAAATCCGCACTCTTGCGTTTAATGCCTAGTAAATCTCCACTTTCCCCTTTCATTAACTCTTCGCTTTCTTTGGGGTTTAGATAAATCACTCCCACACCTTTTTCGCCAAGTCCTACGAGTTTTCCCTCGCCATTGCCATCGGGTGTCCAGATTCTTAGTTTATCATAGATGGGGTCGTCTTTGTCAATCTTGCCATCGCCATTAGAATCATAAACGCTTAAATCCTTGAAGCCATCGCCACTTTTTGTGCCAAAAAGCTCATTTCCATCGTTGATTTTACCATCACCATTTTTGTCTAACGCTAGGAATCCAGAGCCTTTTTTAAGGGTCGCAATTTGGTCAGGCGTCCCATCGCTATCCAAGTCAAAGCGCATTTTTGTATCGCTTAACTCTGTGCCATTTCCCTCATAATCAATCACGAGCGGATCAATGATTTTTTTATTGACCCCTTGCGGAATGTTTTGTGTCGCATTGGAGCGATTAAGTTGCAAGTTTTGCACAAAGCTTTGTGAGATTCCAATATTAATATCTAATTGTCTTTGTGTGCCATCACTTGCAACAATCGTGCCTTGTATAGAGACTTCTAAGGATTGAGAGAATCCTTGAGAGAGGCTAATACCACTTCCTAAAATTCTTTGCTCCAAACTTGTATTAAAGAGGGATTCTAAAGTCATTGTAGTGTTTGTGAAGTTGCTAGTAGATTTGTTGGTAACACTAGAAAAGACATCTTCCCACATTTTTAACATTTCGTCTTTAATCTGTGCAACTGTGCCTAATGCCCTATCCATAACAGCTTTTTGAAAATCACTCAAATGATTGCCTATTAAGCTTGTGCTAGAGGTAATGTTGGAAGCTTGTCCATTACCATCTTCGTTAATTGTAGATTGTGGAACACTATTTGCTTGAGTGTTTGTAATCTCTTTTGCATTCTTTTGATTCACGCTTGATTGGGTGTAAGAAGTGTGTGAAAACTGAAAAGTTTGCAAAGAGAAATTTGCATTGGTTTGCATTTTGTCTCCTTAATTTTGATTTCCACCTATATCGGCTAAATTTTAAAAAACTAAAGAGAAAATATAATTTTTATCCAATCTTTCTTTTTATCACACTTCAAAAATCCCTCATTTTACAGCGATTCAAGCTTTTTTAAAGTAAGATGATTTTTGAAAAATTTATAGATATTACTTTAATATTAACAAAAAATATTAACTTATAAGTTTAAATTAAATTTTATTTTAGTAGAATTTCAAGCGTAAATTTTAATATAGAAAGGAAGATTCATGTCTTACACACAAGATGTCATTCAGAAAGTCCAAAAACTCTATCCTGACCAAGTAGAGTTCCACCAAGCGGTTAAAGAAGTTTTAGAGTCCATTGAGCCCGCACTTAAAAAAGATAAAAGATATGAATCTTATAAGGTGCTAGAGCGCATCGTGATTCCAGAGCGTCAAATCAATTTCCGTGTTACTTGGGAAGATGATAAAGGTGAAATTCAAGTCAATCGTGGTTATCGCATTGAGTTTAGCTCCTTGCTTGGACCTTATAAAGGCGGTTTGCGATTCCACCCTAGCGTAACAGAGGGAATTATTAAATTCTTAGGTTTTGAGCAAATCTTTAAAAACTCTCTCACAGGTCTTGCAATGGGCGGCGGTAAAGGCGGAAGCGACTTTGATCCTAAAGGTAAAAGCGATAGAGAAGTAATGCGATTCTGTCAAGCGTTTATGAATGAATTGTATCGCCACATTGGAGCGCACACAGATGTTCCCGCCGGAGATATTGGAGTAGGCGGACGCGAAATTGGTTATTTGTTTGGGCAATACAAGAAATTAACCAATCTTTATGAGGGTGTCTTAACCGGTAAATCACTGCTTTGGGGCGGAAGTTTGGTGCGCACAGAAGCCACAGGATATGGAAGTGTATATTTCGCACAAGAAATGCTAAAAAATAGCAACTTTGGCTGTTTAGAGGGCAAAACTTGTTTAGTTTCAGGAAGCGGAAATGTTGCGATTTATACGGTGGAGAAACTCCAACAATTAGGGGCGAAACCTGTAACAATCAGCGATTCTAGGGGTATGATTTATGATGAGAATGGCATTGATTTAGCCTTGTTAAAAGAGATTAAAGAAATAAGACGCGAAAGTTTGGAATCCTACGCAAAAGAACGCGGCAGTGCAAAATGGACAAGTGTAAAAGATTATCCAAGCGACCATAATCCTCTATGGGCGATTCCAGCGTTTGCGGCGTTCCCAAGTGCAACACAAAACGAAATCAACGCAAAAGACGCACAAAACTTATTAAACAATGGTTGTAAATGTGTCAGCGAGGGCGCAAATATGCCTTCTACGATTGAGGCAGTGCATAAATTCCTAGACGCAAAAATCTGCTATGGTCCGGGCAAGGCAGCTAATGCTGGAGGAGTAGCGACAAGTGGGCTTGAAATGAGCCAAAATGCAGCAATGACAGCTTGGACTTTTGAGGAAGTGGATAATAAATTGCACAATATTATGAAAAATATCTATGCAAATGCAAGTGAAACTGCAAAAGAGTTTGGCGAACCTACAAACCTCGTGCTTGGAGCAAATATTGCAGGGTTTAGAAAAGTTGCTAATGCGATGATTGAGCAAGGTTTGTGCTAAGCTTTGCGGATTCTTATTCTACTTTTTCTCTCCTTTTTTCTTTGGAATCTCTCCTATGCGGACGAGATTCCAAGATTTTCTTTTTACAAACCCCTTAAAGAAACGGAATTACAGCAATTTTTAATGAGTGAAAAATTTGATGGTGTGCGTGGAATCTGGAATGGAAAAAGCCTCCAAACGCGTAAAGAAAATGTGATTGTAGCACCAAAATTTTGGATTCAAAACTTCCCACCTTTTATCTTAGATGGCGAGTTGTGGTTAAGGCATAATGCCTTTGAGGAGACGCTAAGTATCGTAAGTAGCGCGATTCCAAAGGAGGAGCAGTGGAGGCAAATTACTTTTCAAATCTTTGATGTGCGTGGGGTTTGTGAGGATTGCACTTTGCAGGAACGCCTACAACTTTTGCGCAAGTATTTAGAGCGGAATCCTAACCCATTTATCCAAATCATTCCACAGATTCCGATTCAAAATAGGGCGCATTTAGAGGAGTTTTATCAAGGCGTTTTAAAGCAAGGGGGTGAGGGCGTGATTCTCCGCAACAATGCGATTCCTGAACTTGGATATAAATTAAAACCTTTTTTGGATTCTGAATGTGTGGTGGTGGATTACAC
>JALEPE010000045.1 GCA_022766795.1 Helicobacter sp. | reverse complement strand
ATTCTTTATCCTTGCATAATGGCAAATGAATCTTGTTTTGTGTATGAGGAAAAAGGCTTTTTTGCTCCAGCTCCCGCCAATCTCATTACAGGCAAAGAAAGAGATATGAAATATCTTACAGGGTTTTTAAACTCTTCTTTTATATATTTTCTTATGCGTGAATTTTATATGGGAGGAGGTATTGAAGGGGAGCTAAAAACAAATAATCTTTTAAAACTCCCGATTCCAAAAATTACCAAACAAAACCAAACAATCGTGAATCAAATCATTGCTTTAGTTGATGAGATTCTAAAGCTTAAGGCAAAAGATTCCACCCTTGACACAAGCAACCTAGAATCTGAAATTGATAAATTGGTGTATAAATTGTATAATCTTACAGATGACGAAATTAAAATGATAGAAAAATAAAAGGCGATGATGACAAACAAACCAAAACTGACTATTGCGGAACAAATCAATTATTTAGAAAGCTTGGGAATAAAATTCAATCTATATTCAAAACAAAAAGCTTCAGATTTTCTTACATACAATAATTATTTCTTTAAAATCAAATCTTATGCAAAGAATTATGAAAAATATAATGGGAAATATATAAATCTTGATTTTGCTTATTTAGTAGAATTTTCAACGCTTGATATGCGCCTAAGAAGATTTATTCTTAATCTAAGTCTTGATGTAGAACATTTGCTCAAAGTATCTCTTAATGCATGTTTTTGCAATAATCAAAGTGAAGATGGATATAATATTGTTAAAAAATTCCTTACTGATAATGAAAACATAGAGAAGCAAATTAAAGATAAAGCAAAAAGTGTTTCTTTTATTAAAGATTTAGTCTCAAAGTATCAAAATGATTTTGCTTTATGGAATATTATAGAAATTTTAAGCTTTGGTGATTTTTTGAAGTTTTATAAATTTTACTTCGATACTTATCCAAGCAAAGAATATCAATCTTTTCACTCTTTGGCATATTGTGTGCGTATATTACGCAATGCTTCAGCTCACAACAATTGTATCCTCAATACAATCAAAATTCCATACAATAGCAATTTTCAAGCCAACAAATTCATACAAACTTATCTTACTAAAATACCAGAGATTCCAAAATCTACGAGAAAAAAGCTTTCTTCAAATCCGACTTTACACGATTTTATAGCCTTAATAATACTTTTTAATAAACTTTGCACATCAAAAAATATGAAAAAAGCTAAGAAAAAAGAATTTATATGTCTTTTAAGGCGTTTTAGAAAAAATAAAGATTATTTTACTAAAAATAATTTCATTACCTCACAATTCCTAGCGTTTGAAAAAATAGGATTATCTGTTTTTCAGCATTCTATTAATTAATATTTTATAAAATTGCATTGCTGAACAAAAATGCGTAAGCATTTAGCGGGGAGATAGGCTCTTTGTTTATCTCCCTTTAAAATCAAAATAATCTAAAGATTCCACCCTTGACACCTCCACTTTAGAATCTCAAACCGATTCATTTATAAAATCACTATGAATTTTTGAAATTCGCGCTTCAGCAAAATGCAAAAAAACAAAAAAGGGGGATTAAGAAACAAGGATTCCGCACCCAAAGAAACCTTTAGGAACAGAATCTAAAAACGCTAAATTTTCCTATACGGAGCTTGTCCCACTTCGTAGTAATTGTTGCCCTCTGCGTCAATGGCAACAATAGCGGGGAAGTTTTCAATCGTAAGTCTAGCAACCGCTTCAGGTCCTAGCTCGGGATAAGCCAAAACCTCGTATTTTGTGATACATTTTGAAATCAGTGCGGCCGCGCCACCCACAGCCACCATATACACCACGCCGTGTTTTACCATAGAATCTATAACTTCCTTGCTGCGATAGCCCTTGCCAATCATTCCGTGAATGCCTTGCTCAATGATTGTCGGCGTGTATTTATCCATTCTCCCACTTGTTGTAGGTCCAGCACTTCCAATCGCATTGCCCGGCTTTGCAGGGGTTGGTCCTAGATAATAAATTGTCTCGCCCTCTAAATTGACAGGGAGCTTTTCTCCACGCGCTAAAGCTTCGGTTAGTGCCTTATGCGCCGCGTCTCGCGCACAAAGAATCGTCCCGCTAATTAGCACACTCTCCCCTGCTTTAAGGCTTTTTGCTACTTCTTTACTTATCGGTGCAGTAATTTTTCTTGGCTCTCCCATAATTCCTCCTTAAAGCTCAATATCCGCGTGTCGCGCCGCGTGGCAGTTGATATTCACCGCCACAGGAAGCCCTGCGATATGTGTAGGATACCATTCTACATTGACTTTAAACGCAGTCGTCGTCCCGCCTAGCCCTTGTGGTCCTACGCCAGTTTGATTTGCAAGTTCTAGCAATTCCTCCTCAAGCTTTGCATAACGCGCATCAGGATTCTTAGAATCTATCTCGCGCACCGCCGCTTGTTTTGCTAAGATTGCCGCTTTTTCCATAGTTCCGCCGATTCCTACACCAATCACCATAGGAGGACAGGCATTGGGTCCTGCGAGTTTGACTGCTTCAAGGAATACTTTTTTCACACCCTCAATGCCATCGGCTGGGACAAGCATTTTTAGAATGCTTTTATTCTCGCTACCAAAGCCTTTTGGGCAAACTTTTAAGTGCAATTTATCGCCCTTGACGATTCGCGTATGAATCACCGCTGGAGAATTGTTTGTCGTGTTTTTGCGCTCATAGAGTGGCTCCTCTACGACAGATTTACGCAAATAACCCTCTGTGTAGCCCTTTTTGATTCCCTCATTAATAGCGTCCTCTAAATAACCACCTGTGATATGCACATCTTGCCCGATTTCTACAAACACCACCGTCATACCGGTATCTTGGCAGATTGGCATCATATTTGTTTCTGCGATTTTGCCATTTTCAATGAGTGTATCTAGGATATTTTGCCCTAGCGGTGATTTCTCGCTTCCTTTTGCCGCACTAAAAGCGCGTTTAATATCTGGCGTTTGGATACAACACGCATCAATGGCGAGTTTGGCAACAGCGGATTTAATGTCTTCGTATTGCACTTCTCTCATAATTCCTCCTTGCAATTTAATAAAACGCTTAAGATTTTACTCTACTCTATGTAAAAAATGCTTTAAGGATTCACAAAATTTTGATATTTTAATAAACGCAATTCTATAACTTTACGCTTCTTAAAACTCTCCACATTATCATTGTAAGAGATTCGTTAGAATCTCGTGGTAATCTATAATCTAGCGCACCAAAACCCTTACAATAGAATCTCTAAAGCAAGATTCTATACAAGATTCTTTAATTTATCTACTTCAAAAGCCCTTTTTAGTAGCGCAAAGCTTAAAGCAACACAAAGCAAATCCCCCACAAATGCGGCGCACCAGATTCCATTAAGCCCAAAAAGATAAGTCAAGACAAAGAGGCTACAAAGTGGCGCAAAACAGCCCTGCACCACAGCAATAAGAAGCGAATAAGACGCTTTATTAAAGGCAGTGAGTAAAGAATTCGCACAGACATTAAACCAAGTAAAGCAATAATTTATCGCATACAAACTAAGCGCAAAAGCACCAAAGGCAATAAAATCTTGGTGTGTTTTCTCTACAAAAAGCCCAACAAAACTCTCACTCCACAGCATAATCACGACAAAAACGCCAAGACAAAGCAAAAAGGCAGTGCCAAAAATATAAACAACTAGAGATTTTAACCTCGCACTATCCCTTTTAGCATAATTATAGCTCAAAGCAGGTTGCATACCCTCGCACAAACTCATAATAAAATACATGATAAAAGTATCTATATAAAGAATGATAGAAAATGCTGCTACGCCGCTTTCACCCGCGAGTTTTAGCAACAAAAAGTTTGCAATAATTGTTAAGATTGACGCAGAAATGCTGTCAAAAAATTGAGAACTACCATTGTAAAAAATATTCACAAGCGTTTTTTTGTCCTCAAGAGAATCCTGCTAAATTTCAGCTCCAAATTGCCAAAAATAAAGGGCAAAAAGCCAAAAATCGTAGCCAAACTCATTCCTATACAAAGAGAGAGCGCAGAAGCAAACAACCCCCAGCCAAACACCACGATAAACAAATAATCCAAAGCAATATTGCAAAGTGCTATGAGAATATTTATCCCCATACTATACATATTTTTTGCGCAAATTCGCAAGGCATTATCCAAAACAAAATAAAACGCAATCAATGGCATAAAATAAATAAAAACATTGATAAACTCGTTTGCCCTTGCTTTAGCAGATTCGCTAATCTCTAGCCAATCTATCAAAATGGGCGCAAGAATATAGGCACATATCGCTATCAAACAAGCCACGATAAAAACAACAATCAAAGAAGTGCTAAAAAGAATAGAGGCTTCTTTTGGCTTACCCCTCCCCAAAGCAAGGCTAATAAGCACAGAAGCACCAATCGCGAATCTCTATAAGCGCAAAGCTAATGATAACAAAGGGCATAACAAGCCCCATTACCGCTAAATCCTCACTGCCTAAAAATTTACCAACAAAGATTCCATCAATGATATAGTAAAGAGAGAAAAACACGCTGCTTATGCAATGGGGCAAAGCGCAACGCACAAGCAAATACAAAGGGTGTTTCACAAAAATGTTTGACATAAGATTCCTTTAGATTTTAAAAAAACATAGAATCGCAAACCTAGTCTCAAAACTTTAAGATTCTATAGTGCAAAAGCTTACGCCATCGCCTTTAATCCAATCACAGAAGCGATGATGAGTGTGATGAAAAAGAGTTTTTTGGCATTTTTGCTTTCTTTAAAAAACACCACACCCACAAGCACACCGCCTCCTGCGCCAATTCCTGTCCATATCGCATAAGCTGTCGCCATAGCAATCTCTTGCATTGCTAAAGAAAGCAAAGAGAAACTTAGCATAAACTGCACCAAAATACCAAGCAAAAAGATATTGCGTCCGCTTAGCGAGTATTTTTTCATCGTAATTACGCCGACAATCTCCATACACCCCGCAAGAAGCAAATACACCCAGCTCATTTTTGCTCCTTTTCAAGCACTTCATCAAGCCCTAAATCGTGCGATAAATGCGAGGCGAGTTTTGCCTCTTGCACCACTTCCTCTTTATCCGCAGAGAGCTTTAAGCCAACCACACCAACAAGCAAGGTAGCGATAAATAGAATCTTAAGCGGTGAAAAAGGCTCACCAAAGACAAAAATTTCTGCAAGTGTAATCCCCGCTGTGCCAATGCCTACAAACACGCTATATGCGATTCCAATCTCTAGCACTTTCACCGCCAAAACCATACAAATAAAAGAGATAAAAATCCCAATGCCTGTGAGGGTAAAAGCAAACAGATTCTCACTATACTTTAACCCACTCGCCCAAAAGCACTCCACAATGCCGCCAAAAATCACCAATCCCCACGCAAGATTTGGGGTAAGCTTTATACTTTGCATTATGTTTCCTTTGTGTTTTGTTTGTGCATTTTGCGGCTTAGAGCTTTTTCTAAAGCCTAAAATACGATGTTTAAAATCTATATGATGGATACATATTACTAAAAAATAAAAGCTAAAGTGAGGTTGTGGAGAAAAGATAAAGCCAAAGTGAATAAGAATAATAACCTTGGTCCCAAAACATTAGCCTTTCTCTCCTAATTCAAAGATTTTTAAAGTCGTGCATTATAGCATAAAAGTATTTAGGGTGAAATTGCAACCAGAGATTCTAAAAAAATCCCTGATAAGTAATTGCATTGAGAGAGCGAAACATACACATATTGCAATCGGGCGGATAATCTTTGCCCCGTGCTTTATGGCAAGTCTCGCCCCCAAACTCGCTGATACTCTCGCAGTGAGACTTTATGGATAAATTCGCCTCTTTCATAGCAATATTTGCAATAATCAAGGCTATCAATAGATTCTACAATACTTGTCATTTTATCTCTTAATTCATTTGTGAGTGTATCATGGATATCAATAGGATCCATATGAATTGTAGTAAGGATATGAAATTTCTCCATCATTGCACGTTCAATATTATCTATTTCATC